>CAZYRQ010000397.1:0-2500 GCA_964649455.1 uncultured Lentisphaerales bacterium | reverse complement strand
TTTTCGCCCACACTCCATGCGCTAATCCTCACACCCCGGAGACTGACCCATTACGCCTCGGCGTGGAATTCCATTGCGCCAACCGCGTGGTGTGGCTACACTAATCCTGCGAAAGGAAAACATGCCATGTCGATCCACCTCTATGCCTCGCTGGTTCCCGAAGCGCTGATCGTCTCCATGCTGCCGCCGGAGGAGTTCGGCGCCTATTATGCCGTCGGCACAATGAAGAAGGCGCACGGACAGGCGATGTTCGTGGAGGTCGATCCGGCCTTTCGTTCGGATTGCTTCCCCATCGACGAAGCCTTCCGGCGCTGCGTGCCGCACCCGAACGGCGAGCCCAAGCGCTCGGTCTATGTCTCCATCTACCGTGTGGCCGAGCACCTGCCGATCACCGCGCTCGGCTCCCTCTACCTGGCCACGCACGACGGGCGTGTCGCCGAGCTGCAGAAACGGACGCCGCCCGCTGCAGGCAACGCGAGTCTGCACCTCTACCAGGAGATCTGCCCCGTCAACCCGCTGGTGGCCAGCACGCGGGGGCCGGTGCCGTTCTTCCGCTTCATGATGGACGCCTCCACCACGCTCTTCGCCCTGCCGGCGATCTACTTCGCCGACCTGAAGCTCGGCGAACTGGCCGCGGATCCCGAGCGCGGCGACGGCGACGAGCTGCCGTACCGCAACATGGATCACCTGCGCCAGTGCCTCGTCGACATCCGCACCAAGGCGGTCAGCACCAAGATGGTCGACCGCAACCATCCGGTGGTCTTCCCCTACCGCACGGTCCGGACCGGTTTCTACTTCGGACGGGGACAGGATCTAGCCTTCTACCCGATGCCGTCCCGCGAGGATCTGCTGGGCAAGTACTACAACTGGTGGCGCTCGGCACAGATGTAGGGTGGGGATGGCAGCGGAACCCCTGATCCTCGCGCTTGACCAGGGCACGACCAGCTCGCGCGCCCTGCTGCTGGATCGGTGCCTGAACGTGGTCGCCGCGGCGCAGCAGGAGTTTGAGCAGCTCTATCCGCAACCCGGCTGGGTCGAGCACGATCCCGAGACGATCTGGACCTCGCAGCGGAACGTCCTGCACGAGGCAGTCGAGCGCGCCGGCGGACGCTTCGGCGACGTCGCCGCCCTCGCCATCGCCAACCAGCGCGAGACGGTCGTCGTCTGGAACCGCCGCACGGGCGAGCCCGTCCACAACGCCATCGTCTGGCAGTGCCGCCGCACGGCCGATTTCTGCGAGGCGCTGAAGCGGCAGGGTGGCGAGGCGACGATCCGCGCCCGCACCGGCCTCGTGGCCGACGCCTACTTCTCGGCGTCGAAGATCCGCTGGATCCTGGATCATGTCGCCGGCGCCCGCGAGGCCGCCCGGCGCGGCGACCTGCTCTGCGGCACGGTCGACACCTGGCTGCTCTGGAAGCTCTCCGGCGGACGCGCGCATGTCACCGACTACACCAATGCCTCGCGCACCCAGTTGTTCAACATCCACGACCTGCGCTGGGACGAGGAATTGCTCGCCCTGTTCGACATCCCGGCCGCCATGCTGCCGGCGGTGATTCCCTCCTCCGGGCTGGCCGCGCAGGCCAGTCTGCCGGAGTTCGGCGGCCGCGAGGTGCCGATCCTGGGCGTGGCCGGCGACCAGCAGGCCGCGCTCTTCGGCCAGGGCTGCTTCAATCCCGGCGACGTGAAGAACACCTACGGCACCGGATGCTTCCTGCTGATGAACACCGGGACCGAGGCCGTCGCCTCGCGGCAGGGGCTGCTGACCACGCTCACGGCGCAGACCGCGCCCGGTGCCGCAGGCTACGCGCTGGAAGGCAGCGTCTTCATGGGGGGCGCGGTGATGCAGTGGCTGCGCGACGAGCTGCAGATCCTGCCGCGCGCCGCCGATGCCGGCCCGGTCGCGGCATCGATCCCCGACACGGGCGGCGTCTACCTGGTCCCCGCCTTCACGGGTCTGGGCGCGCCGCACTGGGACATGTACGCGCGCGGCACGCTGGTCGGCATGACGCGCGGCACGGGGCGGCGCCAGATCATCCGCGCCGCCGAGGAGGCCATCGCCTTCCAGTGCCACGACCTCGTCGTGGCCATGCAGGCCGATGCCGCCCGCCCGCCGGCCGCCCTGCGCGTCGACGGTGGCGCCGCCGGGGACGATTTCCTGATGCAGTTCCAGGCCGACCTTCTCGGCATCGCCATCGACCGTCCCGCCTGCCGGGAGACGACCGCCGTCGGCGCCGCGGCGCTGGCGGCGCTGGCCCTCGGGTGGCAGACGCCGGAGCAGCTCGCCGCGCGGCCCATCGAGCGGCGCTTCGAGCCGGCCCGCGACGAAGGCTGGCGCCAGCGGCAGCTCGCCGGCTGGCGCAAGGCGGTGGCGCGCGCGGCCCACTGGGCGGAATAGCGCGGGATCGGCCGGGCTAAGGGCTTGGCCGATCCTGCGGTTGCGCCTGAGCGGTGGCCAGCGCGACAACAATCGCCACGGCGGCTGCCTCGGCATCCACGGGCG
>CAZYRQ010000396.1:0-2506 GCA_964649455.1 uncultured Lentisphaerales bacterium | reverse complement strand
CGAGACCGCGGCCAGCCGCCTGGCCTCGGCCGCGTATCCGCGCTTTTGCAAGCCTGCGATCACCAGGTAATTCAGATTAAGCCAGGTCGCACCGCGCCACATATCGGTGCTCCAGGCCGGATGCGAAACGGAGAGGCTGGGAACCGGAAAGGGGACGCCGAAGTGCGCGGGGTCGCGCAGCGCGGCGACGAGCCGTCCCGCGCGCACCGGCGGCAGGTCGTCGAGCAGCAGCGGCAGGAAGCCGGTGACGGCACGGACGCCGGTCAGTCGTCCGTTCAGCGTCCGGTCGTAGTAGAACCCGTCGGCCTCATCCCACAGGTCGCGGTGGATGCACGCGGAAAGATCTGCGGCGCGGCGCGACCACTCCCGCGCCTTGCCGGCTTCGCCAAGCGCCTCCGCGATGCGCGCCACGCAGCCCATGTCGTGCGCCGCCAGAACAGAGAAATCGACGGCGTCGAGCGGTTCGCCGCCATCGAAGCGGGGTGAGTTGTCCAAGCCCGATTCACCGCAACGGCAGCGCTTGTCCGAATGCATTTTCCATTCCAGCAATCCGTTGCCGTTGGTATCGCGGTTGGCGCAATCCCAGTTCAGATAGGCCTCCAGCGCGGGCAAAGCGCGCGCCAAGGTCGCACGGTCGCCCAGCGCGAGATAGTTGCGCCACACGCCCCAGGCCAGCAGCGGTGGCTGGGTGTATTCGTTCCGCCGTCCGTCCGGACGGGTCTGCAGGGGGATGCGACCGTCGGGGCATTGCGTGTCGAGCACGGAGGCCAGGAACTCCCAGGCCAGCGGCGGCGCGAGGTGGTTCATGCCCAGCGAATGGAAAACGGAATCCCACAGCCACAGGTCGCGGTGCGGCACACGGTCGGGCGTCGACCACCGCTGGCGGAACGGCCCCTGCGCCGACAGCGTGTTGACCTTCATGACGGAGGCACATTTCCTGAACAGGCGTCCGAGGCCGGGGTCGGGGTCGGGCAGTTGCGGCACCGTGGCGATGAATGCCAGCCGGGCTTCGGCGGGCGGCGCGGCGTGAAGCGACATCGCCTCACGTGCGCGCGATTCCGCTTCGGCGGCGGACCGGCCGAAGGCCAGCGCAAATCGTCCCGGCTCGCGGTGCAGCGCCAGCGCGTCGGCGCCGGCGGGATCGGGATCAAGCAGGAGGCCGGGTATCGGCTCGCCGGCAGCCGTGCCATCAGGTCCGAGCAGTTCGACGATGGCGTCTGGCGGAATCTGCCCCATCAACGTGTGCCAGGCGCTGAAGGCCAGCGTCACGGGGCCACCGGCGGAGTCGGCCACCAGCGCGTCGCCGGTCAGGGTGTGCATGTCCACGGCGCCTGGAATCCGCAGGCGCAGGCGGCGCTGTCGCGGGGTATGCCACAGCAGGTCGAACGGCTCGCAAGCCAGCGTGGCGACAAAGCCTGACAGGGCGTCCGTCTCGCCGTCCACGCCGGAAAAGGCGAACAGCGCTCCCTCCCCCCAGCGACAGGGCCAGGCGGAATCTGGGACGGATTGACGAGAAAGGCACATAGAGGATTGAGATTATGATTAAGAATTCGAAGCTAAGACTTAGGGGTATACCCCATCAGATCAACTTTCCGCTGTGTACGTCGCCCCCGGTCAGATGCGAGGCGTCGCCGTTCAGCACGAGCGTCGCGGTGCCGCCCTGGCGGACAATTTGCGTCAGTGCGCAGACGCCACAGCAGGAGAGTCCCGGCTTGCGACCCAGGAACCCCTCGGTCAGGCCTGAGACGGAGGCGCCATGCCCGATGATCAGCATGTCCTCCTGGAAGGCTTCTGCCAGGCGTTGCGCCGTCTCCGCGCAGCGCGCGAGCATCTCGGGATTCGTCTCGGGATGCCGCGGCAGCATCAGCGGCTTGTACGTGACGTCCACGCGCGGGAAGATCTCGCGCAGCGCTTCGGGAGTCTGGTAGACCGGCGGCGTGGCGAACCAGGCCCCATTCATCCATTCGCAGGCGCCGTGTTCGATCTTGACCGGGAGGTCGAGCGCCTCCGCGATGTAGTGCGCCGTCTCGACGGCCCGGTAGAACGGCGAGGCAAAGACGTGGCGGATGCCCTCGCCGCGCAGCCGCGCGCCCGTCTGCTTCGCCTGGACGATCCCGTCTTCCGAGAGATGCGGATCGACCATGCCCTTATAAGAAGGATCGACGAAGTCAATGCGGTTGCCGTGTCGGCACAGCCAGATGGATTGCTTGTACATGTGTTTGCTCTCACCGAACCATGAGGAGTGTCGCGGTCGGCAGGGTTGAATCGAATACGAGGCCCTCCCCGTATTCGTCCCAGCGTTTTCTGACCGATTGACCGTCCACGTAGAGTTCCCGCCCGCAGATGTCGAGCGTGGAGCCTTCGTGGATCACGAGCGACCCCGCGTAGAACGCGTCGGCGAGCGTGTCGGCCGTGAAATCGTCCACGTCCACCAGGCGCGCGTGAGTCGGTTGCGTCGGCGTGCCGACGACCAGGCTGCCGACGGCGTGGTTGTTGACCATGCCCG
>CAZYRQ010000395.1:0-2511 GCA_964649455.1 uncultured Lentisphaerales bacterium | reverse complement strand
GCCTGATGCAAGCTTGGCTTGCTAGGGAGCGATCAAACAGCGCGTCCTTCACGGGGCGCGCTGTTTTTTTGTATTCTGAGAAGCAACCTCGCTTCAGATGGACGACATGAAGGTCAAGGCGTCACCTACCCCTGCGCCCGGAGGTCGGCTGGCCGCGGTCGCCTGCGCTTTCATGGCGCTCCTCTTTCCGCCGCTGGTGATCCTGGCCTTGAATGGCGGCACGCTGCGTCTGCCGTCCGGATCGATCCTCGCCGGCGGGACGCCGGTTGTTCTTCTCGCCGCCGTCGGCCTCTACTTGCTGACGCGCCTGCCGCGCCTTGGCGGCTGGGTCGTGGAGGGCTGCCGCCTCGCCACCCTCGCACTCTTCGTCTTGACGGTCTTTCCGAACGCCACCGGTGAGATGGCGGGGACGGGACGATTCCTAGCGGGCGCGGACAATGCCCTGCCCCTCTTCAAGCTGGTCAATCTCCTGGCGCTGCTGCTGCTGCTGCGCTGGCGGAAGCGCGCGCTTTTCGACACCATGCACGGCTTCTCGCTCGCGGCCGCGGGCCTGCTGAGCCTAGCCATCGTGCTCGGCCTGCGGATGGGCGGGCGGGAACAGGAGATGAGCGCGGCGTTCCGCGCGCAGGCGGCGCGCCTCGCGCCCGCCGGGAATGTCGTGGTGGTCGTGCCCGACGCCTTCACGGGGTACCGCATGGCGGAGGTCTTGTCCGCCGACCCCGACCTGCGCAACCGGTTTAAGGGCTTTACGCTCTATCCGAATGCCGTTGCCAGCGCCTTCAACACCCTGGCCGGGATCAGCGCGCTGCTGACCGGCGATCTTGAAGTGGCCTGCGACCCCGCCGTGAAACGGCGGCGCATCGAGCGCATGCTGGAGGAGTCCTGGCTGCGCGAGGCCCGCGACCTGACCAATCGTGCGGTCTACTTCGGTTATCTGTTTCCGGAACAGACAGACATCGAAACCGTCGACGAGCAACGCTATTTCGACACGGCCCTGCTGCCGACTGCCGACGGCCGGCGCCACTACCGCCTGCTGCTGGCCCTCTCGGTGGCGCGCCTTCTGCCGCCCGCCGTCTATCATGCCCTGGCGGACTCGATCCTGCCGCCGGCCGTACAGGCACGCGGGTGCGGTCCCGATGCCGTGCGCCGAGCCTACCGGCAGGCGACGCACGTCTGCGAGCGCTCGGCCTATGCCAGCGAACTGGCGTTCCAGCACTTGATGGAACAGTTGCACGTAGCGCCGGGACCGCCGATCGTCCTCTTCTTCCATTCGCAGTTGACCCACGCCCCGTCGGTCTTCGATGCTGCGGGAAATGTCGGCCAGGAGCATGATGTCGCCGGTACGATGACCTACGCCACACGGCTTCTGGCGCAACTGTGCGACCGCCTGAGACAACTGGAGGTCTATGACTCGACCCTGATCATCGTGGCTTCGGATCACGGATTCAGTCCGCCGGACGATCCGACGATGGGTGGGGTGCTCGACGAGGGACAGCGCCTCGATCCGGTGTACAATTCGCTGATGATGGTCAAGCCGGCGGGCGCCACGAATCCCTGCGTGGCTCATCCGATGCCGGTCTGGCTGGGCGATGTGGCCGCCACCGTGCGCGAGCATCTGGGGGCGCCACCGGGAGCCCCGAAGGATGCGGTCCGTTCGCTGCTGCGGCCGGGAGACGCGCAGCGGCGGTTGCGGCTGCCGCTGTATGTGCATCCCGACCAGGCTGGTTTCCATAGCTCGCTGGCGCAGTGGCACAGCCGACTGGTCGAGGGCGGGATCGCGGCCTTTGCGCAGGCCTCGTCCGCGCCGTTGCCTCTGCGATGGCGGCGCGGCGCGGTGATCCGCGTCGCGGCCGGCCTCGACAAGCGGCGCATGGAGGGCATCGCGCGCGGCTGGCTGCTGGCGACGGGCGTGCAGATGCGGGTGGCGATCGAGGTCGATGAACAGTTGGCGATCAAGCGAAGCGCCCCCGGCGGCGTGGTGGCGATGCGCGCCAGCGGCGCGGACGAGAGCGCCGAAATTCTTGAAACCCCGGCGACGATCCGCTCGCTCCTGGCGGATCTTCCGTCCGGGCACTCGCTCGTGGTCGGCGGCGTGGGGCTGTCGCGCGCCGACATCGGGTATCTACTGCCCCCGGACCGGGCGAACGTTCCTGGTGTCGGCGATAACTTCAACCTCGCCTGCATGGCTGGTAGCATCGTGTCCAACGGCCCGCCCCTTGTCGCCATCGCGACGAACGATGTCAGCCTGCAGGCGACGTATTGAGCCGTCAGCCTCACGATGGGAAGAAACCGTATTCCACGAGTTCTTTGACAGGATGACAGGATTTTCAGGAAGAGGCTTGCCGTCTGGCTGTTGATGCGCGGCAGGATTAGGGTGAAAGATGAAGGCAAAGGATGAAGGGAGGATATTCAGAACGGGTTGAAAACGTCTTTTTGCCACTGTTGACATCAAATAAGCGGCGATGTAAAATCAATGTCATGACAAGAACGCAGATCCAACTTCCCGACGCC
>CAZYRQ010000394.1:0-2520 GCA_964649455.1 uncultured Lentisphaerales bacterium | reverse complement strand
CATACCCGCAGACCCCGCAGCGCAGGATGCCGCCGGAGAGCATGATCTCCGGGTTGCCCGTGCGGCGGTTCCGGCCCTTGAGGATGTCCTGGCAGGCATCGAACGTGCGCCGCTCGATCACGAGCTTGTGCCGTCCCGGGTAGACCTGGCCGTTGCGCACCAGATCGCCAGCGTAGAAGCGGTTGGCGAAGATGTGCGAGAGCGACGAGCGGTTGAACCGGGGCGTGCTGGGCCGGTAGATGTGCCCTTCGGCAGCCATCTTCTCGGCGAGGCTCTCGAACGTGTGCTGGCCCGAGGCGAACAGTTCGAAGAGGCGGGCGAGCGTCTTGGAATCGACCGGGTGCGGCTTCACGGGCTCGTCCTTGTCGGACACGTTGACGTAGCCGTAGGGCGCGTGGCCAGTCGGCCAGCCCTGGCGCACCTTCTCGTCCATGCCCTTCAAGACCTCGGAGCGCAGGTTGTCGGAGTAGTACTGCGCGACGGCCGCCATCACGTTGAACGACAGCGCCCCGGCCGCGCCCGGCCCGAACTGGTTGTCCACGAAGGCGAGCTGCACGCCGCAGGCGTCCTCGAGTTCCTGGAGCCGGACGGCGTCGCGCATGTTGCGGCAGACGCGGTCGAGCTTGTGCGAGAGGATCGCCTGGATGCCTTCGCGCTTGGCGCTGGACCTGACCCACTTGAACATCTCGTTGAACGCGACGCGTTCCGCGCCACGCTTGGCCGACTCGGCCACGACGAACTCCCGCAAAACCGTCCAGCCGTTCTTCTGCGCCCGGTCGCGGCAGGCGCGGAGCTGGGCGTCGATGGAGTAGCCCTCGCGCTGCTCGCGGGACGAGCCCCGCGCCCAGATCACAACCTTCATCACTTCATCTCCCTCTTGGCTTCCAGGAGCGCCTCCGCCAATCGACCGACGTTCACCAGGATCTCGACGGCCTCGTCCCCGCCGACCGCTCGTCCGTAGGCTTGCGTCCATACGTCGATGGTCTCCGCGAGGAGCGCATCCGTGATCCAGGCCGGGCGCGGCGGGCGCTCGACAGCACCGCCCGGCCCCTCCACATGAAGCCAGGTTCCACGGAAATATCCAGCACAATCCGACGGCCGGCCGGATTCCGCGCCATCCCCGCGACTGACAGGCTTCCGCTTCATGGACATGCCGCCCGGGGCTAAAGTCCGACGTTCCTGAACTGCCCGCGGATGTGCCGGATCATGCCGTTGAGATGGCGCCGGCTGACCGCCAATTCCCTGGCGATGGCGCTGCACGTTTCGCCGCGGGCGAGGGCCGCGCACACAGCCTGTTCCCGCGGCGTCAGCCGCGAGACGGCGTCCTGCACATCCATGCGAAGAGCCGCGGGGCCGGCGATGTTCGGCATGGCAGCGGACGTGCAGCCGTCTTTCTCCAGAAGCGTGGCGTACCGCTCCTGGCGTTTGATCCGGCGGGCATGCCCGCGCTGTATGAAGGACAGCCGCCTGTCGACGAGCGCCGTGACCGCCGTCCGCTCGCTCGCCCCGTTCGACCTCTCCGGATCGTAGCGGAACGCCAGCAGGGCCGGGACGACATCCTGCATCGCATCGTTGATTTCCTCGTCGCCGAATCTCCGCAGCCGCGCCCGATCCCTGACGATGTCGACCTTCCATTTCTCGATCAGCTGTCCGTATTCATTCTCTATTCGATTAGCCATGTCGTGCCCCTGGTGTACGGCTTCGACCCATTTCGAAGCGCAGGGGCACTATCGGCTATCAGGCAGGCTCATTTCTTTGCGGCTCATTATGCGTGCCATGCGCGCATGATGCGCAGGCTCACAGGCTCATGCGCGCATTATGCGCGCATATGTTTTTCGCTCCGTGCATGGAAATGAGCCTGCCCGGCGGCAAATAACCAGATAGACAGGCGAGTGGGCTCGCCCCGCAGCCAAGGGATCAATACGGAGACACACATGGACATCAACATCGACCTCAACATCCTGGAATCGGAACCCGCCGATCACTACCACGCCCAAGCGGACCGCTACCTGAGCAGCCACCAGCTCCTGGACTTCATCAAGTGCCCGTGGCTCCACCGCAAGAAGACCATCGGGCTGATCGAGGAGTCCGAATCGGCCAGCTACCTGATCGGACGCGCCGCGCACACGCGCATCCTCGAGGGACCAGACGCACTCGAGTCCGACTTCGCGCTGGGCGGCCCCATCAACGAGAAGACCGGCAAACCCTTCGGTGCGGCCACCAAGGCCTTCGCCGAGTGGGCGGCGAGCCAGGGGGAGCCGGTGCTGTCGCACGACCAGGTGGATCTCATCGAGCAGATGGCCGCCGGCGTGGACATGAACGACGAGGCCCTGGCGCTCCTGCTCTTCGGGCGCGCCGAGGGAGTCGTGCGGGCCGAATACTGCAACACGCCCTGCCAGATCCGCATCGACTGGACGAACCCGGGACGCGGCATCGTCGACCTCAAGACCTGCGACGACCTTACATGGTTCGAGGCCGACGCCCGCCGCTACGGCTACCACCGGCAGATGGCCTTCTACC
>CAZYRQ010000393.1:0-2531 GCA_964649455.1 uncultured Lentisphaerales bacterium | reverse complement strand
GCGAGAACAGCCGCGTGCTGAAGTGGATCTTCGAGCGCGTGGACGGCACGGCCGCAGCCGAGCCGACCGCCATCGGCAACCTGCCGACCGCCGACGCCATCGACTTGAAGGGTCTCGACATCAGCGCGGCCGAGAAGCAGATGCTCCTGTCGGTTGACAAGGAGGGCTGGCTGAAGGTCGTTCCCGAGATGAAGGCGCACTTCGCCAAGTTCGGCGACCGCCTCCCGAAGGAGCTCGCCGCCCAGCTCGAGGCGCTGGAAGCCCGCCTGACACAGTAGGCAGTTGGCAGTTGGCAGTCCCCCTCGGCGGCGCGGTGCGCCGCCGAGGGTTGGCAGTTGGCAGTGCCTCTTCGTACTTGGACAGGATGTCCCGCTGCGCGGGCGCAGAGGTCATAGGATGAACAGAATTCAGCTTCATTCATGAAAATCCTGTCATCCTGTCAAATTAGACCCGCAGAGACCGCGGGCTCCAGAGGCAGGCGGTGCAAACGGAAGGCTGGAACGTGGGGATCGCCGTCCCCGGCGGGAAGTTCTGGTCTGTGAACCTATTTAGACCGGGACATCGGCTTCTGGCGAGACTCCGGCGGGCTACAAGGTGGGGCGAGCCGTCCCCGGCGAGCCGACAGGTGGGGCGAAGGCGTCCCCGCCTAGCTGCTGTGGAGCGGTGGAGCACGCACGCTTCGTCACAACACGTCCGCCCTCCGCGCGCTTGTTTTCCCCTGCCGATTCCCCTGCCGATTCTACTGCCGATTCTACTGGCCAGACGGGCGGGCCCGTGGGACAATGGCGTCGTGGCCTGATGGCCGCGGATACACCCATGAACGACTACGAGAACCACGCCTGGTACTGCGTGCGCAATGGCAACCGGCTCGGGCCGATGCCCTGGCAGACGCTGCGCGAGCGTGCCCGGCGGGGCGAGCTCCGTCGCGACGACCTCGTCTGGTCGGCCCCCTTCCAGGCCGCCTGGCGTCCGGCCGCCTCCGTGGTGGGGCTCTTCGAGGAGGCACCGGCTCCCGCTACCCGGCCGCCGGCGCCGGAAGCGGTTGCCGCCGGGTGCCCGCCCATGTCTCCCCGTGAGGAAGACCTGCCGCGCGCCACGGCACCCGGATGCCGGCGCGCCTTCCGTCGCGTCTGGCGGCGGATGGTGCAGACGCTCTTCCAGCCCTTCGACCTCGCGCGCTGGTTCAGCATCGGCTTCTGCGCCTGGATCGCCCAGATCGGCGGCGGCTGGCCGAACCTGCGTGGACTCCTCGACGTCGAGGCGCTCAAGCAGCAGGCGGCGGCGGGCACCGCGACGCTGTCGACCATCGCGTCCATGGTGCTGAACACGCTCGCGAACACGCCGTGGCTCACCGTAGCCATGCTGGTGTCCACCGTCGTCGGACTGCTGGCCGCAGCGCTCTTCTGCTGGCTGCGGGCGCGGGGCAGCCTCATGTTCCTCCACCGCATCCACCATCCACACGCCACCATCCGTGAGGCTTGGCAGGCGGCCGGCGTCGGCGCCCTGCCGCTCTTCTGGTGGCGGCTCGGCCTGGCTGTCCTCGGCTGGTTCGCCCTTCTGGCGATCAGTTTCGGCGCCGCCTTCTCGCTGGGGCTCGGCCTGGTGCGCAGCGGCAACTGGACCGGTCTCCTCGGCGCCATCACCCTGCCGTGGGCGCTGGTCTGGGGCGGCAGCCTGGTCTTTCTGCTCCTCGTCTGGAGCACGCTCAAGTCGCTGGGCTTCCATTTCATGGAGCCGTACCTCTACCGTGATCGCCGGGGGGTCTGGGCAGCCTGGCGACGCGTCTGGGCGCTCTGCCGCGACTATCCGCTGGCGGTGCTGCGGTTCTATGTGCTGCTGACGATCTTCCTGCTGGCGGCCGGCGCCGCGCTGATGGTCTTCATGCTCTGCTCCTGCTGCCTGGGTCTGCTCCTGCTGTTCATTCCCGTCGTGGGCGCGGTGGTGATGCTGCCGCTGCTCTGGCTGCACCGCGGCTTCGGCGCGGCGTTTCTCGACTTCGGGGAGTAGGCGGATGCCCGCGCGTCGTCCAGCGTTCCTGTGCGCGGCGGGTTTCGTGGTCGGCACGCTGGGCGGACTCCACTGGGGGGATCCGTCCCGCGTCGCCTGGCCTGCGCTGGCGCTGGCGCTCCTGACGGCCGGCCTCCTGCGGCCCGCCCGCACGCGCGGCTGGCTGTGCGTCGGCGCCGCGCTCTTCCTCGGCTGGGCGCTCGCCACGCGCCCCGGCGACCGCCTGCGCGCGGGCCGGGCGCAACTGGCGGCGGCGGCCGACACCGGCGCACGGCTCACGGTGGTGGGCGAGGTGGCGGGCGTCCCGCGGCAGACGCGGGCCTCCCGCGGCGAGGTCTGTCACCGCTTCACGCTCACCCGGATCGAACTCGTGGAGGGCGACCGTTGCACGCCGCTCCCGCGCACGGCCCTCTCCGTCCATTGGTACGGCCCCGCATCACCCGGCACCGCGCATCCGCTTCCCGGCGAGCGCTGGCGCCTCGACGGCCGGCTGCAGTGGTCGCGACGGGCGCTCTTCGCCGGCG
>CAZYRQ010000392.1:0-2546 GCA_964649455.1 uncultured Lentisphaerales bacterium | reverse complement strand
CACGCACGACGAGAAGATCATCCCGACCTTCAAACGCATCTATCACCTCCGCGACGGACGCACGGTCGAGGAGGCCGGTGAAGGGCGGTCGGCCGAATGAGAACCACACGATGTATTCTGCACCTCCCTGGGGGAGGGTGGACGAGAAACGACACACCAAAAGCAAGGAAGGCACGACAATGAAGCGAGGAATCGGAATGGAGCTGGCGGTAGCCAGCGTGTTGATGGGGCTGGCTATGCTTACTCCGTCGACGGGATGGGCGCACTGCGACACGATGAACGGCCCGGTTATTCCGGAAGCCAGGGCGGCGCTTGAGAAGGGCGACGTAACGCCCATTCTTAAGTGGGTCAAGAAAGACAAGGAAGAGGAGATCAAAGCCGCCTTTGTACAGGCGGTCGCGGTTCGTGCAAAGGGGGCGGAGGCGAAGGAACTCGCCGACAAGTACTTCCTTGAAACCCTTGTCAGGCTGCATCGGGAGGGCGAAGGCGCGCCGTACACGGGCCTCAAGGACGAGCCCGTGAAGCGGATCGTTGCGATCTCCGACCAGGCGGTCGCCGACGGCTCTGCGGACGAGATGGTCAAGCGGATCAGCGGCCACTTGGCAACGGCCATCGGCGAGAAATTCGCCAAGGTCGTGGAAGCCAGGAAGCACAAGGACAAGAGCGACGAAGCGGGTCGTGAGTACGTGGAAGCCTACGTGGTATACACGCACTACGTCGAGGGCATCCATGCCGCCATCATGTCCGCAGGCGGGCATGGCCATGCCGATGCGTCGACGGCCGGACATGCGGAGAAGGCGGATCCCAAGGAACACACCCCTTGAGGGAATCAAGTTCAACCTAGACCATGACCGCGTGCGTCAGACCGAGACGCTCAAAACGAAAACAAAGGCCCGGCGCAGGCCGAGGAGCGCCAGGATGCCGACGACCGGAACGGCGGCGTAGGCGACGAACAGCGTGACAAAACCGTGGTTCTCGACCACCCAGCCGCCGACGGCGCTTGCCAAGAAGGTGGCCAGTCCGATGCCCACCGCATTGTAGACTGCCATGCCGGTGCCGCGTCGCGCGGGGTCGATCTTGGCGTTGATGTAGGCGACGGCGGTCGTGTGGAACGTGCCGAAGGTGAAGGCATGCAGAAACTGCGCCAGGGCCACGACGGCCAGGTTGGGCGCGACCACGAAGAGCAGCAGGCGTACCGTGATCGCCGCCAGCGAGACCATGAACATCGCGCGCATGCCCCACCGCCGGATCATCGCGCCCGAATACCAGATGGTGGCGATCTCCGCGAAGGGGCCGATGGCCCAGAGCAGGCTCACGCCGCTGCCGGGAAAGGTCTGTTTCAGGTAGAGCGAGAAGAAGGCATAGTAGGCCCCGATGCCGAAGCGTCCGAGGAAGATGATGCCGATCACCGCCCAGAACGCGGCATCGAAGCCGGATCTTGGCTGCTGCGCCGACCGGGATTGCCGATGCACCTTCAGTTCCGGCACCGGCGGGAGCAGCCCTACGGCGGCGGCCGCGCCGCAGGCGGCCAGGCCGAAGGCGACGAGAATCGGCCGTGCCGCCTCGCCCGTCACCCATCCGCCGATCTGCAGCACAAGGGAGATGGCGACGAAACCGAAGCCCCCGGCCACGCGCAGGCGCCCGTATTGGCGGACCGGATCCGTCAGCAACCGGCTCACGATCGAGTCGAGCAGCGGAATCACCGCGCGGTAGGTGAACCCGATGGCCAGCATGGCGGCGACATAGGCGGGGAAGCGCGTCGTGGTCTCCATCGATGCCAGCACCGCGACGGGAACGAGAAAGCAGGCCGCCAGCAGGGCGCGGTAGGTGCGCAGCCGGTCGGCCAGACGCCCGATGGCCAGCGGCCCAGCCACTCCGGCGATCTCGACCAGTCCCAGCAGCAGACCGATGCGCGATTCCGCCAGCCCCCGCGCCTTCAGGTAGAGCTGCAGGTAGGGCGAGAGCACGGCCCAGCTAGCGAAGAGCAGGAAGTAGTTCGCGGCGATCGGAGCGCTGGTTTTCAGTGCGGTCGTAGGCATGGCGGTGGTGCCCGGTTGACGCCTCTACTCCGCCATCTTCAGCCGGGAGCCACGCCGACGGAGGTTCGTGGCGACGAGCTCCGGTCTCGGCCGCAGGCGGAGAAGGCGTTCGCCGGCCCAGGCTTGCCAGCCCAGCCCGACCGCACGTCCGCCGACCTGGGTCATCACGTCCATGAAGCGTTCCTCGCCGCGCCAGAGTGGCAGCGGTCCGAGGCGCTGCACAAGCGGCGCCGATGCGCCGCCGGTCGGCGCCGGCCCGAAATCAGGCGCGGTCTCCTCGTCGCGGCCCCAGAACGTGTCGGGGTCCATCGCGTCGGCGGACACCGCGACCCCGGGTTCCGTTGTGTCGGGCGCATCCTCCGCGACGGCGGACACCACGCCCCCGGGTTCCGCCGTGTCGGGTGCATCCGCCGCGACGGCGTCCGTGTCGGCCACGCCCCCGATCAGGGCCGCGCGGCTGATGCCCCGCAGAGCCAGCAGCAGGAGCGGATCCTGGTCGAAGGCCTC
>CAZYRQ010000391.1:0-2551 GCA_964649455.1 uncultured Lentisphaerales bacterium | reverse complement strand
CGATTACGGCAGTTCCGGTTTGCGGTGTTCAGTTCAGTTGCATTCGATTGCCATTGACCCACGGGATAGGAAATTATATATTTAATTTTAATTTCATTTCTCCGGAAGCCATATGCCAAAACCGATCCACCCGCTGGCCCAGGCGCTGAATGCCGATCTGGCGTCGGGGGGCAGTGCCATCGCTTCGCTCCTCGCGCGCAAGGGGCTGCGGGCCTTTTTTCCATTCCAGGGCATTCTCGGGCAGAGCGCCGAGGCGAAGCAGACGCGGATCAACGCCACGATCGGCACGGCCTCCGAGAATGACGGTTCGCCGCTCTGCATGCAGTGCCTTGAGAGCATGGTGCAGGTGCCTGCGGCGGCGTTCCTTTATGCGCCCAGCTTCGGCATTCCCGCCCTGCGGGAGCAGTGGAGCGCGATGCTGGCGCGGAAAAATCCCTCGCTGGCCGGCCAGACGCACAGCCTGCCCGTCGTGACCCATGCGCTGACGCATGCGCTCTATGTCGCCGGGCAGCTCTTCCTCGATCCGAACGAGAAGCTGATCCTTCCCGACCTCTACTGGGACAACTACGAGCTGATCTTCGAGGAGAACTGTGGCGCCCGTCTCAGGACTTTCAAGACCTTCCGTGGTCGGCACTTCAACGTGAAGGGGCTGGAACGGCTCGTGCTCGCCGCGGGCGACAAGAAGGTGGTGCTGCTCAACTTCCCGAACAATCCGACGGGCTACACGGCCACCGAGGCGGAGGCGCTGGCGATCCGCGACGTCCTGCTGCGCGCGGCGGAGGCCGGCAAGCGGCTCGTGGTGATCCTGGACGACGCCTATTTCGGACTGGTCTATGAGCAGGGGGTCTTCCGCGAGTCGCTCTTCGCGCTGCTGGCCAACCTGCACCCGAACCTCCTGGCGGTCAAACTCGACGGGCCCACCAAGGAAGACTACGTGTGGGGCCTGCGCGTGGGCTTCGTCACCTACGGCATCAAGGGCGGCACGGCGGCGCACTACAAAGCGCTCGAGGCCAAGAGCGCCGGAATCGTGCGCGCCACGATCTCCAGCGGCAGCAACCTAAGTCAGCAGATGCTCGTCCAGGCCTATGCCAACCCCGACTATGCCGCGCAGAAGGCCGCCAAGCTCGCCACGCTGGAGGCGCGCTACCGGCGCATCCGCCGGATCCTGCGGGAACACCCCGAATACCGGGAATCCTTCACAGTCATGCCCTTCAACTCGGGCTACTTCATGTGCGTGAAGCCCCTCGGGGTCGAGGCCGAACCGGTGCGGCAGCGGCTCCTCGCCGGCTACCAGACGGGGATGATCGTCCTCGCCGGCCTGCTGCGGCTCGCCTTCTCGAGCGTGCCGCTGGAGCGGCTTGACACCCTCTTCGCCAACCTGCACGACGCGATCCGCAACCTCAAGGCCACCCCGTGAAAGAACCCAGCGCCCACATGACCCCCAGAGGCACCGCCACCCTGGCCCTCGGCGACAAGACCTACTCCCTGCCCGTCTTCGAAGGCAGCGAGCGGGAGGCGGCGATCGACATCTCCAGCCTGCGCAAGCAGTCCGGGGCGATCACCCTCGACTACGGCTATCTCAACACGGGCTCGTGCGCCAGCGCCATCACCTACCTGGACGGCGAGAAGGGCATCCTGCGCTACCGCGGCTATCCGATCGAGGAACTGGCCGCGAAGTCGCGCTTCGTCGAAGTCGCCTACCTGCTGATCAACGGCAAACTGCCGGACGAGCAGGAGCGGGAGGAGTGGTCGCTGCTGCTGAACCGGCACTCGATGTTCCACGAGGACATGCGCCATTTCTTCTACCGCTTTCCCGACCGCGCCCACCCGATGGCGATCCTCTCCGCCATGGTGGTCTCGCTCTCGGCTTTCTACCCCGAGCTCTCGCAGCACCGCGGTGACGAAGACGAGGAGGCGATCAACATCGCGGCGACGCGTCTGCTCTCGAAACTGCGCACGATCGCGGCCTTCTCCTACAAGAAGTCGGTTGGCGAACCCTTCGTCTATCCGCGGCACGACCTGAGCTACTGCGCCAATTTTCTGAACATGATGTTCCACTCTCCGGTTCATCCGTACGAGATCGACCCGGTCATCGTCCAGGCGCTCAGCGTGCTCCTGATTCTGCACGCCGACCACGAGCAGAACTGCTCGACGGCCGCCGTGCGGCTGGTCGGCAGCGCGCGCGTGAACCTCTACGCCGCCGTCTCGGCCGGCATCTGCGCGCTCTGGGGGCCGTTGCACGGCGGCGCCAACCAGATGGCCATCGAGATGCTCGAGGAGATGATGGCGCAAAAGATTTCACCGCGGCAGCGCATCGAGCAGGTCAAGAACTCCCACGGACAGGATCTGCTCTATGGCTTCGGCCACCGCGTCTACAAACATTACGATCCGCGCGCCACGGTGATCAAGGAGACCTGCTACCGCGTGCTCAAGGCGCTCAATATCCAGGATCCGCTCATGGATCTCGCACTCGAGCTGGAGGATCTGGCGCTGCACGACGAGTTTTTCGTCTCCCGCAGCCTCTACCCGAACGTCGACTTCTACAGCGGCA
>CAZYRQ010000390.1:0-2556 GCA_964649455.1 uncultured Lentisphaerales bacterium | reverse complement strand
GGCGGGCGCGGCGCCGGCGCGCGCCGGCGCGCAGCGGCGCGGGACAGGCCGCGGCCGCCGCCGCGCCGGCCATCAACTTGAGGAATTGGCGCCGGGGAACACGCATGGCGGGCATTTTACACCACGAAGAGCACGAAGGACACGAAGAAGAATGCCGGGGAGACTTCGAGCGCTTCGTGTGCTTCGTGGTGCGTCCCATCTGCGTGATTCACCACGAAGGGCACGAAGGACACGAAGAGGAATGCCGGGGGGCCTTCGTGCGCTTCGTGTGCTTCGTGGTGAGCGTTGCCGGGAGCTAGAACTCCACCCGGAGGGGCTTTTTGAGCAGCAGGCCGGCGAGGAGGCTGACCGCCAGCAGGCCCCGGAACCAGTCGGTGCGCCAGCCGAGGAGATTGTATTCCGCGGTGGGCCAGCGCGTCTCGATGCGGTCGAAGGGGCTCGCCGAGGACAGCCGCGGCTCGCCGGGATGCAGCAGGTGGTCGGCCCGGCCCGCCGTGCGGCGCACGGTGCGGCGCGCGAGACCGGAATCCACGGCCACGGCCTTGCGGATCTCGGCGCCGCCCGCGCGGATGACCAGTTCCCCGCCCCGCGGGCTCAGAGGAGGTGTGGCCGTGGGTGTCGTCGGAGTAACGGCTTCAGGGCCTGTTGCTTTATTGGCGCCTCCCTGTTCTTCTTGAATCTGGAAAGCAGGAAAGCCGGAATTATCTGAGACTTTTGCGCCCCTTCCTGCCTTCCTGATTTCCTGATTGGTCTGCGCGGGGAATAGATCAACCGACCCTTCAGCTGTCACGCTCCAGGCGATCTCGCGCCAGGCGGGCGTGCGCACCGGCGGCGCGGCGAGGCGCAGCGGGACGCGCTCCAGCGCCAGTTCCGTTTCGTCGAGCAGACCGGCCGGGACGCCGGGGCGCAGCCGGGCGACGACCAGCATCGACTCCCCGGGCGCCAGGGCGCGCGAGGCGAACCAGTCATGGCCCTGCGCGAGCAGCAGGAGCATCGGCAGGAGGCTGCAGACCATCGGCACGGCCAGGGTCGCCAGGTAGCGGCCGTTGTCGGCCAGCATCCGCCCGATCGAGCCGAACCCGAGGAGGGGATCGTGGCGGAAGAGCCAGAGCTCGATCACGCGCGACAGCGCGCGGTCGCGCGCGCGCGCGACGCGCTCGGGTCGGGAGGTCAGCTTGAAGATGACCATCACCAGCAGGCCCGTCGCCGCGCCGAACGCGACGAGGGCGACCTCGGCGGGCCAGGCGCGGAAGGGAGCGAGGAGGATGTCAAGCAGGCGGTTCATCGCGTGGGAGCAGTAGTAGGGTACACTATTTCACCACGAAGGACACGAAGGACACGAAGAAGAATGCGGGGTGGGGACTTCGTGCTCTTCGTGTGCTTCGTAGTGAGTCTCCTCGCTGTTCAAGCCAGGTAGCCGAGGCCGCGGAGGCGTTCGCGGATTTCGGCCTCGGTTGCGCCGGGGCCGGCATCGGCCACGGCCGTTTCGAGCAGGTGGACGACGTACTCCTCCGTCGACGAGTAGCCCTTCTCCTCGGCCTGCTTCGTCAGCAGGTCGTAGAGCGCGCGGTTGATGGGGATCTTGGGGTCGGACATGGTTCAGTCTCCGTTTTCGTTAAGCGTTCAGCGTTGAGCGTTGAGCTTAACGCTCAAGGATATCCCACTTAAGCCCATCGAGGTACTTGGGTGGGGGAAGGTGCCAGAGGGAGAGAAGGGTGGGGGCGAAGTCGAGCAGGTGCGCGCCGCGGGCGGGAAGCCCGAGGCGCCGGTTGCTGAAGAGCACGCCGGGCACCTCGTCGCGGTCGACGCAGTGGTCGCCGCACCAGTGGCTGGGATTGTCGGCGAGCACCGGGCCGTCGGTGCGGCCGACGGCCGTCTCCCACGAGTGGCGGTAGCCGCTGCGCCAGCCGCAGACCAGGTCGGGCGCGCGTCCGGTGTAGGGGCCGTGGTAGATCCTCGCGGCGTCGTAGATCCGGCGCGCGACGGGGGCGCCGCCGCGGGCGGGGTCCGCCAGGGCCGCGAGCTTGGCGGCGATCTCGGCCTTGAGCGTCTCGGCCTCCGCGCCGGGCGCGACGATGCCGCCCGCCTCGCGGCCGCGCAGGTTCAGGTAGATGCCCGTGAGGCCGAAGCTGTAGGCGCGGGTGCGCGGCCAGTCGACGTTGCGGAGGTACTCGGTCGCGGCGCCGGGCGTCTTCTCGGCGAGATATCCCTCGTCGCGGAGCCAGGCGTTGACGTTGATGCCGCGCTCGAAGGTCGTGAAGCCGTGGTCGGAGAGCACCAGCAGCAGGTCGCGCGGCCCGAGGCGCGGCAGCAGGCGCGCGATGAGCGCGTCGCAGCGGGCATAGGCGTCGTCGATGGGGTCGACGGGGTCGGATGGGGGAACGCTTAACGCTGAACGCTGAACGTTTAACGCTGAAGTTGAGAGAGAGAGAGGCGACCGAGCGTTGGGCGTTGGGCGTTGAGCGTTCAGCGTTGGGCGTTCTTCTTCCCTCGTCTCGCGCCGCATGAAGGTGTGCTGGACGCGGTCGGTCAGGTCGAAGACGCAGGCGCAGAGGC
>CAZYRQ010000389.1:0-2557 GCA_964649455.1 uncultured Lentisphaerales bacterium | reverse complement strand
CGCACGAACGGGACATCACGACAACGGTGCTCGGGGTCCTGATCGCGGCAATGGCAGACGGATCAAGATGGTCGGCATGGTCATGGGTGATGAGGATCGCGTCGGCCTTCGGCAAGGCGGCGTAGTCGGCCAGTTTGCCATAGGGATCCACATGGATGGTCTTGCCATCCATTTCAAACATCAGCGTACCGTGTCCGATAAACGTCATGGTCAGATTGCCCGCCGATGTCGGCAGCACATCCGCTTCGAAGTTGATCTGCGCCAGCGTGGACATAACCATGCCTCCATACAGGATGATCGGTAGAAGCGAGTGGTTCATGGGAGTTCCGCCTGTTCCTGCAATCCGTCGGCCAGCCTCAGGATGAGATCCTGCTTCGCGATCGCCTCTCGCCACCGCTGGGGTATCCCGTCGTACCCGTAGAAGACCCCGGCGATCTGCCCGTAGACGGCTCCCGTCGTATCGGCGTCATCGCCCAGATTCACGGCCAGCAGGGCGCCGCGGTATCGATCTTGCTTGTTCATACCCCAGAGTCGCAAACCACCCTGTATTTGGCAATTGAGAATTGCTGGTCGCGCTCTCGACCGTGAGACGGAGGCATGCTATGCTGGACGCAATGAACTTCTGGACGCCACTCGTTCTGCTGGTCGCCGCCGGGTGTACCAGCATGCAATCTGCCGGAGACGGCGCGGTGGCGCAACCCGGAAAGGAGGGTGGCATGACGAACATCTACAGCTTCACGGCCCGCGATATAGACGGCAAGGAAATCAGTCTCTCCACCTACAAGGGCAAGGTGCTCCTGATCGTCAATGTGGCGAGCAAGTGCGGTTTCACGGGGCAGTATTCCGGGCTGGAACGGCTTTACCGTGACCACAACGCCGAAGGACTCGTCGTGCTCGGGTTCCCCGCAAACAACTTTCTCGGCCAGGAGCCGGGAACCGACGAGGAGATCAAGCAGTTCTGCTCGCTGACCTATGATGTGACATTCCCGATGTTCGCCAAGATCTCCGTCAAAGGCAGGAACATCCATCCCCTCTACGGATTCCTGACATCGAAGGAGACCAATCCGCGCTTCGGCGGTGCAATCTCCTGGAACTTCAACAAGTTCCTTGTCGGCCGCGACGGCACGGTCTTAGCACGCTTCGGAAGCAGAACCAAGCCTGACGACGGCGAATTGATCGCGGCGCTGAAGCGGGCTCTGGCGGCATCGGAATGAGCGCATGCTTGCCCTGCCACGGCAGGCCGTAACCCTAGTCGCGACTTCGGCGCATTGTTCCATCGCATAACAACCCGGAGGAACAGGCGCCATCCGGGATTCTTCATCAACAGATACAGGAGAACCCCATGCCCAACATCATGACAGCCCTGAAGGCCGAAATCGTCCGCCTGGCCCGCAAAGAGGTGAAGGCGGCAACTGCCCCCATACGCAAGCCGGCCGGCAAAGCGAAGAAGTAGCGAGGGGCAGATTTATGACGAGGAGGGCATCCGTACCATGACCGTGCTCGGCGAAAACATGGCCTGGCTGATCAAGAAGCTGGCCTGACCGGCTTGCAGCATGGTGGGCGAGGCGGGACTCGAACCCGCAAGGGTTTCCCCACAAGATCCTAAGTCTTGCGTGTCTGCCAGTTTCACCACTCGCCCGCAACCTGCACGAAGGAGCGGTATCCTACGCGTTCAGCTCGCGCCTGACAACGCTCATGAACGGCTCGGGCACGTCCACCTCGATGATCTTCATCTCGCGCCGCGCGTTCTCGACGGAATCGGAGGCGTGCGCCGCGTTGACCATGATGCTCGTGCCAAACTCGCGCCGGACGGAACCAGGCCGCGCCTTGCTGGGGTCGGTGGCGCCCAGCAGATCGCGGATCTTGCGCACGGCGTCGACGCCCTCGTAGACCACCGCCAGGCAGACGCTCGATCCGGGATCGTGCTCCTTCCCGGCCTCGCAGGCCGTCGGGCGGCAGCCGCTCATGAACTCGACGATGTTCTCGAATTCGCGCTCGGCGAAGCGCGCCGCCAGCGTCTCGCAGAGCGGACGAACCATCGCGTCGTCGACCGGGAAGCCGAACTCACGCGAGAGCGCCTGCACCGCGCGGCCGACCCCGAAGGTCGGGAAGACGCGCCGGAGATTGTCGCGCACCGGCATGTAGAATTCCTCGGCCTGCGCGACGCTCATTGAGAACCGCTTGACGCAGACCATGCGCAGCCCAGCGCTGGATAGCACGTCGAGGATGTTGCCGGCACGGAAGCTCGGGATGCGAAAGTTGTCGGGCTTGAGCAGGACAAGCGTCTGCTCGACCCCCTCGCCCACCGGCAGGTCGTGCGCCCCGCGCACGAAACCCGAGTCGGTCGCGACGTAGCGGCCCCAGATGCGCAGCGTCTCGCGGGTCACGGCGATGGAGGGCCCCATCAGCACGGCCGGCTCGAAGTAGCGGATGGCGCCGTCGGGCTCCTGGACGAAGTCGCCGAAGGTGTCGCGCACCGTCAGTCCGCTGCCCCAGAGCAGACGGGCGCTGCCGGTGACCTCGCGGATCTTGCGGATCGCGTCCTCGCCCTCGAAGA
>CAZYRQ010000388.1:0-2558 GCA_964649455.1 uncultured Lentisphaerales bacterium | reverse complement strand
TCTGGATTCTGGATTCTGGATTCTTTGCGATTCAACAAAGTTGAATCGCACCCCAGGAACCGGCCCTCGTTCCCGCTTTCTTGACGCCATACCGCCGCGTCGCCTATACTCAACCCTGTGAAAGGTTCACGTCCAGATGCCGCTTCTGCCGGCACGGTGGCCGAGTGCCATGGTGTGCCATCCGTTGACTGGCGGACGCTTGGCGACAGCGCCCGGTTGCTGCAGCATCTGGCGCCCTGGACATGGATGGAGCCGTCATGCATGTTCGGCCTCAGCCTTCCCGGTTCCATCCAGGTCGCCTTCATCAGCATCATGGGAGGGGGCGGGAATCAGAACCCGGCTATCTTCGCCTATCTCGGGTGGGAGGCTTTCACGCATATCCGGGAACGGATGGCGGCCCGGAATCTCACCATCCGCGACCTCATCGAAACGCCGGCGCTGCAGCTGACCTTCGTGGCCGCGGCGGATAGCGGTGACGACGACCGATCCATCCTGGCCTGCGCCGGCTTCGGCATCCCGCTTCCGGAACGCGTTCCCGTCTTCCGCAGCCACCGCACCGGCTATCTCCCCTGGCTGCTCAACGCCGAGGAGGTCCGGACGCTGAACGCGATTCTCCGCCAGGTGGCTGGGGTCGTCATGCGCCTCGAGGACGAGCCGGATCTGCTGACGCCCCCGAATCCGGATCTGATACGGGTGCTGGGACCCGATGCTGCAGGGCACTGGCAGGAGGAGTGGAATCCCGTGCCGCCCGCCTCGGCGTTCGAGCGGCCGGCCCAGCCAGATGCCGCCAAACTGGCACACGTGGCCGCCCTGCCGACAAGTCACGCGCGCATCCAGTTCGACCTGGCTCTCTCCCGGGCCACCGTCGGCGAGGCCGGACAGCGCCTCCGCACCACCTACCTGATGGCTGCCTTCGACAGCCGGAACGGCAAGTGCATCGGCGCCGACGTGATCATGCCGGTCGAGGGGCTGGCCGCCATGTGGCGCTCCGTGCCGGATCGGTTCCTCAACCTCTGCCTCCACGCTGGCAGCCGGCCGCGCGAGATCGAAGTCGCCTCCGAGCAGATGATGGAAACACTCCGTCCCCTGCTGGGCCGCCTGCCGTTCAAACTGACCCTGCGACTCCGTCTGCCCCACTTCCAGACCTTCCTGGAGCAGATGAACAACCTGAAGCGTTCCGAGGAGCACAAAGTCCAATGAACTCAACCCTCCGACTCGGCGTCAACATCGACCACGTCGCCACCCTGCGCCAGGCGCGGCGCGCCGGCTATCCTGACATCCTGGAGGCCGCCCTGGCCTGCGAGCGCGCCGGCGCCGACGGCATCACGGCGCACCTGCGCGAGGATCGCCGCCACATTCAGGACGAGGACATCGTCCGGTTGCGCGCGGGCATCGCCACGCGCCTGAACCTGGAGATGGCCAACGCGCCCGATGTCGTGGCCCGCGCCCTCGAAGTCCGGCCGCACGAGGTGTGCCTCGTGCCCGAACGCCGCCAGGAACTGACCACCGAGGGGGGGCTCGACGCGGCCGGCCAGCGCCAGGCGCTCGCGCCGACGATCCGCGCCCTGCAGGCGGTCGGCGCTGAGATCAGCCTCTTCATCGATCCCGAGCCCCGCCAGATCGAGGCCGCCGTGGCCCTGGGTGCCACCCACATCGAGCTGCACACCGGCACCTACTGCCGCCTGGCGGGCGCTGCGGCGGAGGCCGAGTTGGCGCGTCTGGCGGAGGCCGCCCGGCTGGCGCGCGCCGCGGGCCTCGTGGTCAACGCCGGTCACGGGCTCACCCTCGCCAATGTCGCCCCCATCTGCCGCATTCCCGGCATGCACACGCTCAACATCGGCCACAGCATCGTCTGCCACGCCCTCTTCGTCGGCCTCGAGGCCGCGACGCGCGCGATGCTCGCGGCGATGGCCGCCGCCAGGCGGCAGCCCCGTCCATGAGATTCCTCCCCGTGCATGAGATCCGCCGCCGGGAGGCCGAGGCGATCGCCCTCGGCACACCGGCCGAGACGCTCATGGAACGGGCGGGGAATGGACTGGCGCGGGCCGTTGCCCGGGTGCTCGAGGCCCGCGGCGGCACAACCGCCGTGGCCGTGGCCGGCAAGGGCAACAACGGCGGCGACGCGTTCGTAGCCGCCCGCCTGCTGGAGACGTGGGGCGTGCGCTGCCCCCTGCTGCTGACGTGCGCCCCGGAGACCCTGCAAGGAGCCGCGCGCCACGCCTGGGAACGCTACGCGGCCGCCGTCCCCCGCGGCGGCGTGGATGTGATCGCGGACGAGGCGCGCTGGCGCGCCGCCTGTTACGACGAACTCCTGCCGCCGCGGTCGGTCGTGATCGACGGACTGCTCGGCACCGGCGCGCGCGGCGCGCCTGCGGGCACGATCCGCGAGGCGATCCTCTGGATCCGCCGCGCCGCCGGACGGGCCGCCATCGTCGCCGCCGACCTCCCCTCGGGCCTGGAGGCCGACAGCGGCCGCGGCGAGGGTGCCGCCGTGGCGGCCGACCTGACCGTCACCTTCGACACCCCCAAGCTCGGCTTCCAGTATCCCGCGGCCTGGC
>CAZYRQ010000387.1:0-2567 GCA_964649455.1 uncultured Lentisphaerales bacterium | reverse complement strand
CGCGCCAGCGTCCGCACGCCGAAGCTCGGCAGCTTCGGCACCCCGGAAACCCTTCCGTGGGTCGAGGAGGAGATCCGGGTCGAGGCGACCGAGACTATCTCGCTGATTGCCATCTGGCATCACCTGCACGCCGCCATCCGGCGTAACAAGCCCTTTCCGGTCACGCTGGACCAGGCTGTCGAGGTGATGCGCGTGGCCGATCTGGCACGCAAGGAGACGCCCTTCGCCTGAGCCGCGCTAGGGGCGCTTGACCAGCGCGAAGAAGCGATCCTGGAACTGCTCGAAGAGGCCGTGGCGCTGTAGCAGGGAACCCAGATCGCGGATCTTCCGCGTGTCGCCGGCGGCGGCGGCAAAGGCCGTCTCGATCTCCTCGCGCACACCGGCGGGAATCCCCTCCTGACGCTCGAAGAGCTTGCGCGCGGCCATCTCCTTGTAGTTCACCTGCACGGAATTGCGGATCGCCAGCCAGAAGAGCCGGATCAGGCAGACGTCCCAGGGCGTGTCCACACCCTTGACGACCGCGCTCAGCGGGTCTTCGCGCGCGGCGACATCCTGCTTCACGCGGCCGAGGACATTTTCGATACCGTCGTTGACGATCTCCTCGCTGAAGGCTTCCTGCTTGAGTGAATACCCATACTGAAGCACATGCACGCTGTCCTCGTGCTCCCGCAGCCACTCGATGTATTTCTCCGCCTGCTCGCCGAACCCCTCGAGGATCATCTTCGAGTAGGCGGCCGGCGTGACGATCTGCGGCCGCAGGGCCTGCATGCGTCCTTCGCGGACACGCACCTGGCGCACTGAGTCCATCAGCTCGCTGACCAGGACATAGTTGATGATCGTGTTGCCGAACGTCTCGAGATGACGCTTCGGCGGCACGATGACCTCGGTGTTTCTGACCGCGTACCAGAAATCGAATGTTGTCGGGGGTTTGCTCATGAACAAGGGCACTATACCCCATCCACCTGCCCTGCGTCACGCGCGAACCGCGACAGCGCGAAGCGCGGTTGGCGGGCATTCGGGTGGCCACCGGGGTGAGCGCGGGATGCGCATGATGAGCGGGCGAAGCAGGCACTCCGGATGCCATCTGGAGTGACTGTCTCGCCCACTCTTCTTCATGGTTTCTGGAAAGCCGGGCTCCGTCTCGACCCCTCCCTACTCGAATTGCGACCGGAAGGCGGCGAACTGCTCTTGGAGCGCGGCCACCTGCTCCTCGATCCGGGCCAGGCGCTCCTCGATGGCCGCCGCGCGCGACGCCTCGCCGATGACCGCGGCCAGGGCGGCGGGCGGCGGGCATTCGGTCGGCGCGGGCTCCGTTGCCGTCGGCGTGTCGCCCAGGAGGTGCGCGAAGCGGCTCTCCTTTTGTCCCGGCTGGCGGGGCAGTTCGGTCACCAGCGCACCGGATTCGCGGGCGGCCAGACGCGCCAGGGTCGCCTGAACCTCATCGAGCGCGGCAAAGGGATGCAGACGCCCCGCGCGGTTGCGCAGCTCGCCCGGCGTCTGTGGGCCGCGCAGCAGGAGTTCGCAGATCACGGCCCGCTCGTCCGGTGCCAGACCGAGCGCCTCGGTCAGCCGCTCGCGGTACTTGAGCACGCGAGCCGTCGCCCCCGAGAAGAACTCCAGTAGACGCTTCTCCTGGAGGCTGTAGAGACCGGCCGCCAGCGCGGGCTCGTCGAGGCTCAGCACGGGATGGCGGTTGTTCTTCTGGTTGCAGGCGGCCAGCAGGGCGTTCACGGTCAGCGGATAGTACTCGGGAGTGGTCACCGCCTTCTCGATCAGCGCGCCCAGAATGCGGGCCTCTAGCGGGTTGAGATGCGTCACTGCCTGTGTTTCGTCCATTTTCGTCCGTACCCATTCTCGTGCGGAATGAAGAGGGTGGGCCATCAGTGTCCTTCAGCCTTTGACCGCGAACAAGACCAACCATAGCCGCCCAACCAGCGCCTGTCAAATAGGGAGAAAGGCGAAGACGTGATCGGTTGGCAACTGGAGGGGCGCGCGGGGAGCGCATGCGGAAGCGGGCGGGGCCAGTGTGTGGGGGTAGCGGGCAAGGTGGGACAGGCATTTCTGCCTGTCCTGAATCGGCGCCAGGGGAGTGACTGTGTTGACTGCGCGCGCCCGCGCGCGTTTTCTGTCCCGCGCCTGCGGCGGATTAGAGCCGTTCGAGAGCGGGCGGGGTCATACCGCGTGATGTGACTCACGGAGCAGGGCTTGTCCTGACGGGCGACAGCACGGAAGGGCACCGCTATAGAAGACCAGCGCGTGCAGGCACGCGCACGCAAAAACGGTCGCATTCCAGAAGTTCTTGCAATCTGAACCGTCCCCCGGAGACTGACCGAGTACTTTTCGAGTACTTTTCGCTCGCGGTTTCGGGTGACCGTGCTACAATGCCCCAATCATCGATACAGGCCCTTGACGCCGGGGAGGTCCGGTCGTTCATCGGCGCCGCTCTTACAGGTGTACATGCACGACTTAACCGAATCCGAGCGCCGCGAGCTGATCCGCCGCATCACCGCCAGCGAGCCGCTGCCCGCCGCCTGGCGCAACCGCCTCTTTCCCGATGGCGCCCGCGC
>CAZYRQ010000386.1:0-2571 GCA_964649455.1 uncultured Lentisphaerales bacterium | reverse complement strand
CGTTGAAGGTCACGCTCTTGATCCCCGCCTCGTCGCCCGGCTGCAGGTCGAGGATTTCGAGTTCGAATCCCCGCTCCTCGCAATAGCGTCGGTACATGCGCAGCAGCATGTCGGCCCAGTCGCAAGACTCCGTGCCTCCGGCGCCGGCATGCAGCGTGAGGAAGGCGCCGCAGGCGTCCATCGGCCCGCTGAGTAGCGACTGGAAGCGCAGTTTCCCGGCGCAGGCGTCGGCCTCGTCGAGCATCGTGCCGAGGTCGTCGAGGGCCAGGCGGCGCTGGGCGCCCTCGGGTTCGGCCTCGACCATCTCGCACATGACGCCGATGTCCTCGGTCAGCCTGGCCAGGGTGTCGTAGGGCTTCACGAAGACGCGCTGGGCGTTGGTCTGTTCGATGATCTTCCGGGCGGCGCCGGGGTCGTCCCAGAACCCCGGCACCAGTGCGGCGGCCTCGAGTTGCTGGAGCTGCATCCGTCGTTTGTCGACGTTAAAGATAACCTCGCATTTCTGCCAGTCCTTCACGCAACTGGCGGAAACGCGCAACGACTTCCTCGAAAGTGATCACATTTCCATCCCATCGTCCACAGCGAGCCGCGCCACCGTGGCGCCGCTTCAACCCGGACGGCGTTTACTATACTGGAATGCCACCTGTTGTTCAATGATTGCGTGACTCACATGCTTGCGTAACTCACCGGTAACCGGTTGGTCACAGGGGTGCGCGGATGGCGTATGAAGAGGCGGGCGGCCCTTCACCCCTGGCGGGATTCAGGACGAGCAGGTGCAGGCAGACGCGTCACGCGGCACAACGCCCTGTTTCCGTGTACCCTGGCCTGAAGGCCCTCACAGGCTTCCGGCTGACGCCGGCACTGTGACTGGGAGGTCGGTGTGGGTCATCCCTCGCGTCGGAGTCCCCCCCTTAAGGCGGAAGTCGTTCAGGGACTTCAGCCCCGTCTCTCGTCAGTCCCTGGGTCACTCAGCGTTCCGCCCGCTCATCATGCGCTGCTCGCGCGTTCTCCGATCACCGTTTCCCGATCAGGGCCGCCAGACGGCCGATCACCGCCGGGTTGCAGGTGCCGTGTCCCGCCTTCGGATCGAGATAGAGATCGCGCCGCGCCACGACCGGCAGCGCGTTGAAGACGGCGCAGACCGAACTGGGGGGGCAAACGGAATCCAGCAGTCCCGTCGCGATCCAGGTTTCGCATCGGATGCGGCGCGCGAAGTTGACGTTGTCGAAGTAGGGAAGCGCCCGGGCCGCCGCCTCGCCAAAGGCATCGACCGGTCGGCCTTCGCTGACCTTGATGACCTTCGGCCAGCCGTTGCGGCGTTCCCGCCGGAAGCCGAGGTGGTCGCTCATGGCCGGAACCATCGCCAGGCAGAAGCTGGCCTGTGGGTCGAGGGCCGCGCCGACAAGCGCCTGGAAGCCGCCCTGGCTCTCCCCGTGCAGGAACAGCACCTTGCCGTCCCACTCGGGCTGCTGCTTGACGAACTGCAGCGTGCGAACCACGCGCAGGACCATGCCGCGCATGTAGTAGTCCTCGCGGCGGTCCGCGTTCATCGAGGCGTAGCCCCACCCCTTGAGCGGCGCGCGGAACGCAACCTCCTCCTCCGGCGTCCAGTTGTTGCGGGCCGCATGCGGTGCCATACGGACATGGATGGCGCAGTCCGCGTACCACATCTCACGCGGGTGCGCGCCGAGGCCGATGCAACTGGCGCCAGCGAACTGCACGATGGCCGGCAGGCTCCCCGGACGGGCGCCGGACGGCATGCCCATATAGAGGTAGGCGTAGTTGGCCGGCGCGTTCGTAAAGGGTGCCACGGGGGCGCCGCAGCTCAGCCGGACATCCAGGATCCGCATACCGGCGGCGGCATTCGTAACCGGTTGGATCAGGGGTTCCATCGGCGTGGCGTTCATGGCGGCGATCTGCGCCGCCCAGAAGGCGTCGAAGTCGGCCGGATCGGGCGCCCCGGGCTCGATGGCCTCCGGTTCTGTCAGAACCCCCAGCGCACGTTTCTGCGTCTCGCGGCCCTTGTCGTTCAGCAGGCGCACGGTCAGCAGGCCCCATCCCGGAATGGCGGGCGCCTTGAGCGCGAGGCGCAGCGGTTCCCCACCAGTCGTGTTGGTGCTGACCTGGTCGGGCAGTCCATCGGCCTGGAAGGTGCAGAGCACTTGACGGCCGGTGAGCGGCGCGGCCTCGTTCGAGACCGAGACCGTGATTCCCACCGTTGCGCCGCACCGGTAGACGTGCGCGGGCTGGTCGGCCTCGAGCGACAGGAACTCGTCCGCAGCAGCGGCGGACACGAGGCACCCGCAAACGCACAGGCGGCGGCACACGTCACGCGTTAGCCTCCCGGCGGCGCCTTTAGACATCGAAAAAATCATATTTTCGGCCTATTCGAAACCTTAGACCAGCGGCAGCAGCTCCGGCGCCACCTTGACGAGCAGGTCGTGGCAGGACTTGAGAATCTCGGCGGAGGAGCGGGCGGCCAGCGCCTGGCCGGCGAGAACACGGGCCTGTTCCAACGTCGTCTTGCGGATGGCATCCTTGACGACGGGGATCGAGGACGGCGCCATGCTG
>CAZYRQ010000385.1:0-2571 GCA_964649455.1 uncultured Lentisphaerales bacterium | reverse complement strand
CATAGCCCATCAGCGTCACACCGACCGGCGGCGTGATGTCGGTGGTCGCCACACCGAAAAGCAGCTCGTTCGTCATGGGCGGACTGTACAACAACCGCGCCGCGGTGAAAACCGGAAAACGCATGCCAGCAGGGCAACCCCGCATATTCTTCTGGCAAATTACGCTGGATTCGGTTATATGATTCCCATGTTGAGGATCAAGTTACACAAGGGGTTCTTCAGGCGGGGAGGCTTGCCGGGGCTGGGCGGACGCCGGCACGCCGGCGGGGAAGCCGAGGAGCCGTTGCGCGCCGAGTTGCTGAGCGTGGCCCAGCTGAAGCGCTTCGCGCAGGAGCTGGCGGGGGAGCATGCCGTCGACACGGGTCCCGGCTACAACCGCCTGCTGCCGCGGCTGGCCGATAACGCGCAGGCGCTGCGCGGGGCGCACGAGGTCATTCTGGCGGCCGACGCGGCGGGCCGGCGCCTCTCCGCGCCGGAAGAGTGGCTGCTCGACAATTTCTACCTCATCGAGCAGCAGATCGAGCTGGCCCGTATTCATCTGCCGCGGCGCTACAGCCATCTGCTGCCGCGGCTGACCCGTGGGCCGCACCGCGGCCTGCCGCGCGTCTATGGCCTGGCCGCCGAGCTGATCGCCCATCTGGACGGCCTGCTGGACGCCGAGTCGATCACGGCCTTCGTCGGCGCCTACCAGGCCGCCAAGACGCTCAAGCTGGGCGAGCTGTGGGCCTTTCCCATCTCCCTGCGCCTGGCCCTGATCGAGAACCTGCGGCGGGTCGCGGTACGGGTGGCGGGTCGCCGCCGCGATCTCGATGACGGACTGGCCTGGGCCAACCGGATGCTGGCCGTCGCCGAGAGCGAGCCACGCCAGCTCATCCGTCTGCTGGCGCAATTTGCCGACGACCGGACGGTTCTGAGCGCGCCGTTCCTGAGCGAGCTCGTCGGGCGGCTGCAAAGCCAGGGCGCCCCCGTGTCGATCGTCCTGAACTGGATCGACCAGACCCTGGCCGAGGAATCGACCACCGTGGCCCAGCGGCTGCAGCAGGATGGCCACGAGCAGGCCGCGGAGCATCTCTCGATCATCAACAGCATCGGCAGCCTGCGCTTCCTGGGCGCCATGGACTGGAAAGTGTTTGTCGAGGAGCAGAGCCGCGTCGAGCAGATTCTGCGGCGCGATCCGGCCGGGGCCTATGCCCGCCAGGATTTCGCCACGCGCGATCATTACCGGCATCTGGTCGAGCAACTCGCCATGCGTTCGGGGCGGAGCGAGACCGAGGTGGCCCGCCTGGCGCTCGAACTCGCCTCGTCCGCGCCCCAGACGGCCGATGGCGAACGCTCACGGCATATCGGATCGTGGCTGGTGGGCGGCGACCGCTTCCTTTTCCGCAAGCGGGTGGGCTGCCCCTGGACGCCCCGCCACGCCCTGGGGCTGCTCTTCCGGCGCTACCGGCTCGTCCTCTACCTGGCGGCCGTCGTCGGCGCCACCCTGCTGATCGCCGTCTGGCCGCCCTGGCTCTGCGGCTTCTCCTTCACCGACTGGCGCCACTGGATGCTCGTCGCCGCCGCCATCATCCCGGCTTCGACCCTCGCGCTGTCGCTTGTCAATTTCGCGGTCACCGCCCGTGTCGCGCCACATCCGCTGCCGCGGCTCGACTTTTCGGACGGCATTCCCGACTCCCACCGCACGATGGTCGCGGTTCCGGCCCTGCTGACAGGCGCGCACACGCTCGACACCCTCCTCGAACATCTCGAAATCCACTTCCTGGGCAACCGCGACCGCAATCTGCAGTTCGCCCTGCTGACCGATTTCGCCGATGCCGACACCGAGACACTGCCCGACGACGACGCGTTGCTGCAGCGCGCGCAGCGGGGCATCGAGCAGCTCAACCTCCGCCACCGGCGCGCCGATGCGCCGCCGCCCTTCCATCTCTTCCACCGGCCCCGGGTCTGGAACCCCCACGGGCGGGTGTGGATGGGCTACGAGCGCAAGCGCGGCAAGCTGGCGCAGTTCAACGCCTACCTGCGCGGCGAGGCGCGCGGGGCCTTCGCGCGGGTCGTAGGCGACCGCGAGGTTCTGCCCTCGATCCGCTACGTCATCACGCTCGATGCCGACACCGATCTGCCGCGCGGCGCGGCCCATGGCCTGGTCGGCGCGATGGCGCATCCGCTCAACCGCCCGCGCTTCGATCCCGCCTGCGGCCGGGTCGTCGAGGGCTACGCGATCCTGCAGCCGCGGGTCTCGATCCGCCTGGCGGCGGCCAGCCGCAGCCTCTTCGCGCGCCTCTCCTGCGGCGAGACGGGGCTGGATCCCTATTCGCGCGAGATTTCCGACGTCTACCAGGATCTGTTCAGCGAAGGCTCGTTCGTCGGCAAGGGCATCTACGATGTCGATGCCTTCCGCCTGGCGCTGGCCGACCGCTTTCCGGACAACCTGATCCTGAGCCACGACCTGATCGAGAGCAGCTACGCCCGCTCCGGCCTGCTGGGCTGCGTCGAGGTTTACGAGGATGCTCCGGCCTCGTACCTGGGCGAAATCTGCCGCCAGCACCGCTGGATGCGGGGCGACTGGCAGAT
>CAZYRQ010000384.1:0-2582 GCA_964649455.1 uncultured Lentisphaerales bacterium | reverse complement strand
CGATGAAACAGATGCTTCGAATCGCCATGGTTTGCGCTGGCCTGCTCCTCGCCCGCCAGAGCGTCGTTTGTGCCCAGGAAGAGGCTCCCGCGCCGGCGGTGCCCGACTTCGCGGCCGCCGCCGCCCCGGCCGCGGATGCCGCCGCCCCGGCCGCCGCCGCGCCGGTCGGCACCGCCCTGGCCGAGAACCCCGACGCTGCCCCGGCCAAGAAGAAACAGTCGATGATCGTGCAGGTCGTCTTCGGTTCGGGTCCGCTCGGCTTCATCCTCTGGTTCGCGCTCTTCGGTGCGGGCGCCGCCGCGATCTACTTCATCGTGGACTGCAGCATCCTGGTCAAGCCCCAGAAGATCATGGCGCAGTCGCTGATCGACAAGGTCACCGCCGCCATGGCCGAGGGCGACGTGCTCAAGGCCCTCAAGGCCTGCGAGGGCGAGCCCGGCCCGCTGGCCAACATCCTCGTCGCCGGCTTCAGCCACGTCGAGGAGGGCTTCGACATCATCCAGGAGGCCATCGGCACGGCGGCCGACATCGAGACCGAGCGCCTCATGCAGCGCCTCAACTGGATCTCCGTCATGGCCAACATCGCCCCGATGCTCGGCCTGCTCGGCACCGTGCAGGGCATGATCATGGCCTTCGAGGGCCTCGCCACGGGCGCGCCCGACGTCGGCGCCCTCGCCCTGGCCATCTCGCAGGCGCTCTGGACGACCGCCGCCGGCCTCTCGGTCGCCATCCCGGCCGTCACCTTCTTCTACGCCATCCGCAACAACGCCAACCGCGTGATCCTCCGCATGCAGGCGATGACCTTCGAGCTCATCAAGGACCTGCGCAACGTCGAAGTCGTCGAGTAGTCCGCGGACGCGGCGGGAAGGTGCGCGGCGATGGCCAGAAGCAAGCACAGGTCGATGGCGGGATGCGAGATGAACATGACGCCGATGATCGACGTCGTGTTCCAGCTCATCATCTTCTTCGTGGTCACCATCAAGATGACCGAGAACGTCAATCCCGACATTATTCTCGAGGACGGCAAGCACGGCGAGATCATCACCGCCGACAACCAGCCCACGCAGACCATCGAGATCGAGGTGAGCCGCCGGGGCCGGATTTCGATCCACAACGCCCAATGCGACGTAGCCATGCTCGAGGGGATCATCCGGAACCGCTACAACAAGTTCGGCTCCTTCCCCGTCATGGTGCGCGCGGACTACCGGACGCGCCACGAGGACGTCAAGCGGGTGATGGACGCCTGCACGCGCAACGGCGTCTGGAAGATCGGCTTCATCGCCGTGCAGGACCGCCGGGTCAAGGGTGCCCCCCGTCCGAAGTAAGAACGTTAGGAGCCGCGCATGGCGATCAGACGGAGAAAGAGGGACGACTCGAATCCGCAGCTCGAGATGACGCCGATGATCGACGTCGTCTTCCAGTTGCTGATCTTCTTCATTGTCACGCTGAAGCAGGAGGACATCATGTCGCGCCTGACGGCCTCGCGCCCGGCGCCGGATCCGAACGCGATTCCCGAGAATCAGCCCGAACTGATCAACATCGTCGTCCACCGGCACGGGTTCGTCTTCCGCGGCAAGCCGCTGACGCTCGAGGGCCTCGACCGGCAGGTCGAGCGCTACGCGGAGCTGAGCAAGACGGCCAACGTCATCATCCGCTGCACGGCCGACTCGCCCCACCGGTTCCTCGTGCAGGCGCTCGACATCTGCAACAAGCACGGCATGGTCAACCTGTCCATCTTCAGCATGTAGCATCACGCGTCGGAGGCGGCTATGTCAATGCATCAGGACAACCTTCCCCCGCTCCAGGATCCGGCCTTCCTGGAGATGATGGAGCTCTTCGACGAGCAGAACTACTGGCAGCGCCTGAAGGCCATGTTCGCGGGCTTCGGCAAGCCCCGCGACAGCCGCGAGTACAAGTTCGCGCGGACGGAGCTTCAGCGGCAGCTGGCCCCCGCCGCGGCCATCCTCATCCCCTCGATCAGCATCGCTCTGCTGGCGGTCTTCGCCAACGCCTCGGTCAAGGATGAGCGCCTGATCGAGACGGAGATCCTCGAGGTGGAGGACGTGAAGGAGCTGGAGGAGATCATCGAGAAGGATCCGATCCCCGACGACATCCAGCCGACCGACATCGCCTTCACGCCGGAGATCGCCATGGACACGCCCGTGGCCGCCCCGGACGCGCCCATGAGCCCGCAGCCGCAGGCCTTCGATGCCGTCCTGCAGGTCAAGAGCCCCGTCATCCTGCGCAACATCTACGGCTCCACGCGCAACGCCGGCATGCGCGGCCAGCTCATCGCCGGCGGCGGCGGCAACGCCGCCACCGAGGCCGCCGTCATGCGCGCCCTGCGCTGGCTGAAGAAGAACCAGCAGAAGGACGGCTCGTGGCGCAGCAACAAGAACGCCATGACCGCCCTCGCCGTGCTCTGCTTCCTGGCCCACGGCGAGAAGCCGGGCACCTCCGAGGAGTTCGGCGAGACCGTCCAGCGCGGCATCGAGTTCCTGCTCGGCGCGCAGCCGGCCAGCGGCAGGTGGCCCGGCAACTACGAGCACTACATCGCCACCTACGCGCTCTCCGAGGCCTAC
>CAZYRQ010000383.1:0-2599 GCA_964649455.1 uncultured Lentisphaerales bacterium | reverse complement strand
GGGTGCGATCCACAATAGTGGATGCGCACCCAGAATTCAGGAGCCAGAATACAGAATTCAGACAGGATTACAGGATTGACCGGATTTTGACAACGCGTGGCTCCGCGCGCTTGCGTCCGCAGAGCCTGCTCCGTGGGTTATGTGCCTTGGAACCACTACCCACCCCCGAGCTGGTTTCTACCGCCGCAGGCGGCGGGGCAGAAAGCGCGCGCGGGCGCGCGCAGTCAAAAACCAGGCACTTTCCAGGCGCGGGAGAGCCTGCATCGCATGCTCCCATACCACACACCTCTCTCCCGCCCGCCTCCCCGTGCGCTATCTTCCCGCGCACCCCTGTGGCCAACCGAATACCCCGCCGCATGCCGAATCCCGGGTCGAATCCCGTTTCCAGGGATGCCGGAATCCTCTACACTGAACGTAATGAATCCGTCCCCCCTCGACGTCCTGATCCTCGCGGATCTGCACTATACCGCGCGGGCGCGGCATGCCTGCGCGATAGCCAGCCGCCAGACACCCCTGGCGCTCCTGTTCGTTCAGAAAGCCCTCGCGCGCCTTCGCGACCAGGGGATCACTCCCGGCCTGATCCTGCTGCTCGGCGACCTGGTCGACGATGGCGATGCGCCCGGGGGCGCGGATGATCTGACGCATCTCGCCGGCGAACTGCTCAAGACCGGAATCCGCATCCTCGCGGTGCCCGGCAACCACGACGGCGATCCCGCACGGGTGGCCCGGCTCTTCGATTCGGCCCCCGGCCTGCATCTCGTCGACGGCTACGGGTTTCTGCTGTTTGCCGACCAGCGAGGCCAAAACGATCATTATTCCCGTACGCCCGAGTCCCTAACCTGGCCGGCGCAGGCCGCCGCACAACACCCCGGGGCGCCCCTGATCGCCGTGCAGCACCATCCCCTCCACCCGGCGATCCGCGACCCGTATCCCTACATGCTGGACAACCACGACGAGGTACTCGCCAGCTTCCGTAAGGCCCGCGTGCGGCTCTCACTGAGCGGCCACTACCATCCGGGACAGTCAGCCCACGTGCACGGGGGTATCTCGTACAGCACGGCCCCCGCGCTGACCGAGGCGCCCTTCGCTTTCCAGCACCTTCGGCTGGAGGGATCGCGGTTCGAGTTGACGACGCACACCCTGCGGATCGAGGTCCCGGGGCTCTGCGATATCCACTGCCACACGGAGTTCGCCTACTGCGCGACCACCGTGGCGGCCGGCGTCAACCGGGTGCTGGCGGAGCAACTGGGTCTGCAGACACTCTGCCTGACGGAACACGCCTTCCACCTCTACTTCCCGCGTGAGATCGCCTGGACCTACGACTGGCAGCGCGACCGCGGGTTGGCGGAGTCCGTCTGGAACGGCCCGCCCCGGCGCGGACGGATGGCGGCCTACCGCTGCTTTGCCGCCGCCCAGCGCGGCCCCGGCGTGCGCATCGGCCTGGAGGTCGACCTGATGGCGGGCGGAGAACTGCTGCTGCATCCGGACGATGCCGCGGGGTGGGATCTGCTCGTCGGCGCGATCCACGAGATCGACACCCTGCGCAAGGGCACGCCGCAGGCGGAGATGGAGCGGCTCTTCATGCGCGACCTGGATCAACTGCTGACCTACCCGATCCAGGTGCTGGCGCACCCCTTCCGGATCTTCGCACGGCACCAAATGGCCAAGCCGGAACACCTGTTCCGCGGGGTGGCGGAACGGCTGGCCCGCGCCGGTGTGGCGGCCGAGATCAATTTCCACACCAACCAGCCCGAGCCGGCCTTTCTCCGGGCCTGCCTGGAGGCCGGGACGCGGCTGGCGCTGGGGAGCGATGCCCACCGGCTTGAGGAGGTGGCCGATTTCGACCGGCATCTCCGCTTCCTGCGCGGGGCGGGACTGGAACCGCGCGATCTCGCGCCGCAGCTCTACGCGCCCGCCTGAGAAGAGTGTTGCCTGATTGACATCTCTCCGTTTTTCATGAATCTGGAAAGCGGTAAATCAAAAAAATACGCGGAAAAAGCACACGTCGGCGCGCCTCACGGCGCGCCGACGCCGGCCCCACCTACTTGATGATCGCCCGGTAGAAGCGGCGGTTGTCCGTGACATCCGGGAAGGTGTAGGTGTAGGCGTCGCCGCCTACGCCGTCGTTGAACTGCTCGCCCGTGATGGCGGTGCTGGCCACATCCTCGAACGCGCCGCTCAGCAGGCTCTCCCGCGACTGCAGCCAGAGGGTGCCGTTGATGTCGCCGAGCTTCGAGAAATTGTCACGATTCATCACTACCGTGACATGCAGCGCGCCGCCCGCGAAGGTGACATCCGTCACGCGCAGCGGGGCCGTTGTGTAAATCGTCGGGTCGGTATTGAGCAGGTATTCCGTTCCGACGTCGAAGGGGTCGCCGTCGCCGGCCGCCACGGCCTGCTCGGACCACTGCCCCAGCCAGCCGACGGGAACGGTGCCATAGGTGCCGACCGCCGCGAAGGTGACGTGGTTGCTGATGCCCGTTTCGATCGAGGCCGCCTGCCAGAGGTAGTTGCTCGCGCCGACCGCCGCCGGCACGGGCTGGCCATTCGACGCGAAGGTCGCGATGCGGTACCAGGGATCGGCCGCGTAGGGGATCTG
>CAZYRQ010000382.1:0-2599 GCA_964649455.1 uncultured Lentisphaerales bacterium | reverse complement strand
AGCCCGCGCGAGGCCTCGATGGCGAAGACATCGCTGTCCGGTTTGCGCAGGGTCAAACAGCCGTTGGTCATCCGCTTCTCGCGATCCAGCACGTCCAGAACGTCCTGCAGCAGCCCAGAGATTTCCTGACGGCGCATCAAGGCCTGCGTGACGGCGTAGAGGACCGCCATCTCGTGGGAAGCGCATTCGGTGACGAGATCGGGCGGCACCTGCGTGTTGAACGAGCCAGGACTGCCGGTCGGACTGCTGGAGGAGGAGACAGAAGGCATGCAGGTATCGTAACCGGTCGGCCCCACTCCGTTCAAGCTTCACGTGATCCTTGCCCATGAAGCGACATCTTTGTCGCACGCCCAGCGACGGGAGCAACAGATCTGTCAGGTGCCGAGCGGTTCCGACTGGATGCCGCAGGGGCCGGGCACGCGGATGGTTGGACAGTCGCGCATGAACAACCCCTCGCGAAACCCGACCAACATCGCTGAACACCCAGAATTCTCGGGCAATACTGAGGAAGATGGATTACTGGCACGGCGGGTTAGCCTGCGCCGGCGGCAACTTGCAGCGGAACACGGAGAGATGGCATGTGGGTTGCATTAGGACGAAACACGGAAGCACATCATGCGACAGGAACACCACCCACAACGGCCCGGCAAGCCCATCCTCCCGACGACACGGCATCTGATCGCGTTCCCCTGGCACCCGCCGAACGCCCAGGGGCTCTATGATCCGGCCTTCGAGCACGACGCCTGCGGCGTCGGTTTCATCGCGCGGCTCGACGGCCGGGTGTCCCATGAACCGGTTGCCCAGGGCATCACGATCCTGCAGAACCTGCTGCACCGCGGCGCCTCGGGCGGCGACCCCGCGACCGGCGACGGCGCCGGCATCCTGACCCAGATACCCGATGCCCTCTTCCGCCGGCTGGCCGCGGCCCGCTTGACCGGCGCGCTGCCGCCACCGGGGCGCTATGGCGTCGGCATGTTCTTCCTGCCGCCCGATGCGGGCGGGCGCGACGCCTGCCAGCGCCTGGTGGCCGGCATTCTCGCGGACGAGGGCCTGCCGCTGCTCGGATGGCGCGAGGTGCCGGTGGACGCCCAGGTGCTGGGTGCCCAGGCGCGGGCGAGCCGTCCCGCGATCCTCCAGGCCTTCGTGGACGGCAACGGACTGGACCGGGACGCGCTCGACCGCCGGCTCTACGTGGCGCGCAAGCGCATGGAGCGCGACGCGCGCGTGCGCCTTGGAGACGAGACCCGCTTCTATGTCGCCAGCCTCTCGTGCCGCACGATCGTCTACAAGGGCATGCTGATGGGGGGCCAGGTGGCCGGCTTCTTTCCGGATCTGCGGGAACCGGACTTCACCACCGCGCTGGCCGTCGTGCACCAGCGCTACAGCACCAACACCTTCCCCTCCTGGGAGCGCGCCCAGCCCTTCCGGTATCTGGCCCACAACGGCGAGATCAACACCCTGCGCGGCAATGTGCGCCAGATGGAGGCGCGCGAGGGGGCGCTCGGCGGCGGCCTGCTGGGCGGGGACGCCGCGAAACTGCCGCCCGTCATCGAGCCCGGCGGCAGCGATTCGGCCGCGCTCGACAACGTGCTGGAACTGCTCCATTGCGCCGGGCGCACCCTGCCCCACGTCATGATGATGCTGATGCCGCAGGCCTGGGGCGAACGCTATCCGATGGGTCCCGACCTGCGGGGGTTCTTCGAATACCACGCCGGCCTGATGGAACCGTGGGACGGCCCCGCGGCCGTGGTCTTCAGCGACGGCGAGCGGGTCGGCGCCCTGCTCGACCGCAACGGCCTGCGGCCGGCACGCTACGCGGTCACGCACGACGGCCTCGTCGTGCTGGCCTCCGAAAGCGGCGTGCTCGACCTCGCGCCGGCGTCGATCGCCGAGCGCGGCGCCCTGCGGCCGGGCCAGATGCTGGTGGCCGACCTCGTCAGCCACCGGATCCTCGGCAACGCGGAGATCAAGAGCCTCGTCGCCCGCCGCCAGCCGTACCGCCGCTGGGTCGAGGAGCACCGGATCGCCGTGCAGGGCCTCTTCGGCGCCGTCCAGGCCGTCACGCCCGACACCGCCACGCTCCTGCAACGCCGGCGGCTCTTCGGCTACACCCGCGAGGATCTCCTGGACATCCTGGCCCCGATGGCCGGCCGCGGCCACGAGGCCGTCGGCTCCATGGGGCACGACGCCCCCCTGGCCGTCTGCTCGGAACAGCCGCAACTGCTCTACGCCTACTTCAAGCAGATGTTCGCGCAGGTCACCAACCCGCCGATGGATCCGATCCGCGAGGAACTGGTGATGTCGCTGATGACGTTCATCGGCAATCCGTCCGACATCCTGGACGAGCGGCCCAGCCATGCGCGGCTCATCAAGCTGCGGCATCCGGTGCTGACGAGCCATGATCTCGATCTGCTGCGGGCGTCGGCGGCCGCGGGATTCCGCGCCTGCACGCTGGCCATGGGTTTCCCGGTCGATGGGGGTTCCGCCGGGCTGGAGCAGGCGCTCGATCGGCTCTGCGCGGAGGCGGAGGCCGCCGTGTCCGGCGGCCAGGCCCTCGTGATCCTGAGCGACCGCGACCTGCCGGAAGGCTGCGCCCCCA
>CAZYRQ010000381.1:0-2606 GCA_964649455.1 uncultured Lentisphaerales bacterium | reverse complement strand
GCTCCGTCCTCGCCTTCGCCTACAGCGCGGCGGGCGTGTTGACCCCTGCGGGGAGCGTGACGGTCAGCGAGGATTTTGTGCGCGGCCCGCAGGGACTCGCGGTTGCCGGGGACGGCCGGTTGATTGCCGCCTGCGGCGCGTCGGGACTCTACGCGGTGGACGTCCAGGGCGGTACCGCCACCCCACTCGACGGCGGCTCGGCCCTGAAGCGGATCTTCGTCGCCAATGTTGCGTCCGATGGGCGGAAACTTTACCTCGCGTGCGATGCCGCCGGCTTCGCCACGGCGGAACTCGCGGAGAGCGGCACGAAGCTGTCGCGCGTGAAGCTCACACCTGTGCCTGCCGGCAACATTACCGCGCTTGCCGTGCGTGGAAAGGACATCTTCGCTGCGGCCGGGCTTGAGATCCTCTACGCCTGCCGCGAGGTAGGAACTCCGTCGGCCGCTGTCCGTGGCGGTCGGTTCGCAAACTATTTCAGCGCCTTCGGCCTTGGCGTCGCGCTGGCGGGCGAGGTCGTCGCCGTCGCGGATGGCGAGGGCGGGATGTTGCTCTATGACGCCACCGCGCGCGATGCGCATGGCGCGCCCGCCTACCTCGGCGAGTTGCCGCACGCCAGCGGCGGCGGCCCCTTCGCCTTCGGTTCGTCGCTGGCGGCGGTTCCCGGACGGGTTTATCTGAACGATCCCGGCGCAGGCCTGCGGATCATCGACATCTCCGATCCGGCCAACGTCCGCCTCCTCGCCTGCCTCAAGCCCGTCAAATGACCGGTTTAGGGCGGCGCAAGCCGCCAGCGACGTGACCGACCGGCTCGTAGCGTACCGCACCATTGATTGGTTGGATGCACCGGTAGCCCGCCTCGATGGGCGGCGCGAGCTCCGCCAGCCCTGTGCCGTCCAGCGCGAGGGCGCGGAGCCGCGCGGGCGAGGCGTCTGCGGCAACGCGGATCACCGTGTTGCCGCCGCCGTCGATCAGCCGCCAGGCGAAATCGTGCGACGGATCGTCGAGCAGCGCAACGCAACCGTCCGCCATCAACGGCCCCCACGAGGCCGTGGCGCCGCGCCCGTCGAGGAACCAGCCGCCCGGCGTCTCGGCCCGGTCGACGCGCCGGCCGTCGAGCAGGTCCGAGGCGCAGATCAGCCCGTGCGGCGAGACGAAGCGGAAGCCGTCGGGGGGCAGGATGGCCGACGCCGTCTCCCCGTCCCCCAGGCGCCACGGCTGCGTCCGCGAGCCGTTGGCGTAGAGGATCTTCCCGCCGGGGTAGCGGATGCGCAGGCGTTCGTGGCCCGCTGGCCCTGCGGCCTGCACTGCGGAGAGGCTCAGCCAGCCGCCGTCCGCACCGGCGTACTCGATGGCCACAGGACGTTCGCCGGCCATGTGGAGGGAGGCGGCCCGCGCGAGATGGTAAACCCGCAGCAGCAGCCGCGTATCGAAGGGCTCCTCGGGCAGGTAGGCGATGTGGCCGTAGACCAGGCAGGCGAGCAGGTAGCGGTCGACCTGCGCGGCGATGGCCTCCGGCGGATCCCCGTGGTTGATCCAGCCTATCGTGCCGACCCCGAGGCCGACGTTGGTCTCCAGCGGGTGGATCTTGAGCAGGTTGAAGGCGGGGTCGAGCGGGGAGTCGGGGGTGATGATGATCTGGCCGTAGTTGCCGCTGGCCAGTCCCGCGTAGATCCACTGGTGGTAGCCGCCTTCGGAGAAGACGGGGCCGGCGTAGTGGCGCTGGTCGTTGAGCAGCAGCTCACCGAAGGCGTAGTAGGTCGCGGCGAACGTGCCGGCGCCGGGCACGCGCGCGTCGTAGTCCACGCGCTGCCAGGGCGCCACGCAGGTGTGCACGTCGGTATAGGCGGTGGTGGGGTGGAAGCGGGCCGCCACGCGGGGGGCGAACCAGGCGTCGAACTCGACGGCCAGCGCGGGCTTCATGGCGTAGGAGTGCACCCAGGCGGTCTGGCGCGAGCCGTCCGGCAGCAGGATCGGGAGATCCGAGCGGAAGCGGCTGTTGAGCGTGTAGTAGTCCGTGTAGTTGGTGTAGAGTCCTGCGCGCAGGCCGAGCGCCTGCTCCGCCGCCAGGAAGCGCTGCATGGCCGCCGTGCCGCCCTTGGCCGGCGCCACGTCGAGGCGCAGGGTGCAGCCGTCGTTCACCCAGTGGCGCGAGTTGCCGCGCGCCGGGTCGGCCGGCTCCTGGTGCGACCAGCCCAGCTCGTGGTGCAGGTGCAGGATCTCCGTCATGCCGAAGGCCGCCCAGCGCCGCGCCTTGGCCAGCTCGGACTCGAAATCGTCCGGTCCCCACGACTCCTGGAAGACGTAGCGTCCCGCCTCGCGCGCCCAGGGACTGGCCGGGTTGGGAATGTTGGGCAGCACCTCCTCATAGCGGGGAGAGCAGGTCAGGAAGTAGCGCTCGAAGCAGCCGTTGCGGACACCGTCGGTGGTCGGCCGGTAGAGCAGCGGTCCCTGCAGCGCGGCCGTGGCGCCGTCGCAGGCGGGGGCGTTGCTCCAGGAGGAGGCATTGGAGCGGTACCAATCATGGTAGAGCGAACCGAAGCAGGGGCGGCCCTCCGCCAGGTCGGCGACCAGGATGGCGTTGTCGCCCATGGCCGGGGCCTTGCGCA
>CAZYRQ010000380.1:0-2609 GCA_964649455.1 uncultured Lentisphaerales bacterium | reverse complement strand
ACCTGCAGGTCGCGGATGTCGAGCAGGGACATGGCGGCTAGTCGCGTCCGAACTTGCGGGCCAGTTCCCGCAGCGGGGTGAAGATCATGGTCGGGCGCCCGCGGGGGCAGGTGTAGGGCATGCGGGTGGCGGCGAGGTCGCGGACCAGCGTGTCGATCTCGGCGGGCTTGAGCGGGCCGACGGCCCCGGCGGCGCGGCGGCAGGCGGCCTCGGCGACCGCCTCCTCGCGCCACTTCCCGGCGCCGCGGCGGGCGCCGGCCGTCTGGATGTCGTGCGAGAGATCCGCCAGCAGGCCGCGGCAGTCGACCGCCCCGAGCCCGGCCGGCAGCGCCTCGACGATGAAGCGGTTGTCGCCGAAGCCGTCCACCTCGAAGCCCATCGTGCGCAGCAGATCCAGATGCCGGCGGAGGCGGTCGGCATCCTCGGGCGGCAACTGGACGGTCTCGGGCATCAGGAGCCGCTGGCACGCGACGGTGTGGCCCTCCCGCACCGGCGTCATGAGGCGCTCGAAGAGGATGCGCTCGCGGGCCGCGCGCGGATCAAGAACCACGTAGCCGCCGTTGGTCTCGAGGAGCACATAGCGCCCGGCGACTTGCCCTAGAACGCGGCACCACTCCCAGGGGGCGTTGGGCGTGCCTTCCGGCGGCAGGGCGAAGGGCTCGGGCGCGCCGTCGGCTCCGGGCGCGGCATCGGCCCCGGGCCCCGCGGGAACGTTGACTGGGGTCGAGCCCGGGTATCCGTGCGGCGTGCCAAAGGCGGGAAAGTCGCGGATGGGGTTCGGCTGCGGGGGCGGCTGCGATGGTGCCGGCACCGACGCCGGCATGGCCGCAGCCTGCGGATCGGGCGGCGTAGCGGACGGAAACCGCGGCGGCGCCGCCGCCGGGCGCGGCGACGTGCCGAGCGCGGCCGAGACGGCCGCGATGATGGCGTCGCGCACGTCCGCCGCCTCGCGGAAACGCACCTCGCGCTTGGTCGGATGGACGTTGACGTCGACGGCCTCGGGCGCGACGTCGATGAAGAGGATGACGATCGGCTTGCGTTCGTTCTCGAGCGGCGGGTAGGCCTCGCGCAGGGCGTAGGGGATGACGGCGGCGCTCGCCGCGCGGCGGTTCACGAAGATGTACTGCTCCGAGCGGTCGGCGCGCGTGAGCGTCGGCAGGCCGGCGAAGCCGGAGACCCGGACGCCGCGGCCGGTGTGCTCCACCGGGCGCATGGACGCCAGGAGATCGGGGCCGAAGAGGTCGTTGATGCGCTCGGGGAGCGTCGCGCCGGGCGGCAGGAGGTGCAGGTCGCGGCCGTCGGCCTTCAGGCGCATGCCGGTCTCGGGATGCGCGAGCGCCTGGAGCAGGAAGGCCGTGCGGATGTGGGCCTGCTCCGTCTGGAAGGCGCGCAGGAACTTGCGGCGGGCGGGCACGTTGAAGAAGAGGTCGCGCACCTCGACGGTGGTGCCGGCGGGGAAGCCGAGGTCGCGGACATCCTGCAGGCGGCCGCCGGCGACCGTGATCTCGGTGCCGACGCCCTCGCCGCGGAGGCAGGTCTGCAGGGTGAAGCGCGAGACGGCGGCGATGGAGGGCAGGGCCTCGCCGCGGAAGCCGTAGGTGTGGATGCGCTCGATGTCGTCGACGTCGCGGATCTTGCTCGTGGCCTGCGGCTCGATCGACATCAGCGCGTCGTCGCGGCCCATGCCCGTGCCGTCGTCGGCCACGGCCATGAGCCGCCGCCCCCCGGCGGTGACGGTGACCTCGATCCGCGTGGCGCCGGCGTCGAGGGCGTTCTCCATCAGCTCCTTGACGACCGAGGCGGGCCGCTCGACCACCTCGCCCGCGGCGATCTTGTTCGCGACATGGATGGGGAGCAGACGGATGTGCCGGGTGTCGGCCATGCGCGGTCAGTCCGGAACGAAGAGCACCTGTCCCACGCGGATCACGTCGTCCTTGAGGCCGTTGGCCTGCTTGATCTTCTCGACGGGCACCTTGTATTCGGCGGCGATCTCCGACAGGGTCTGGCCGGCCTGGACCTTGTGCTCGTAGCCGCTCTGCCGGTCCGGCGCGGTCCGGCTGCCGCCCCGCGGCGCGGCGGCGGGCGGCGCGGCCAGGAGCTTGGCCATCTCCCGGCTCAGTTCGTCTACGACCTCGCGCTTGAGGCTGTCGCGTTCGGCGCGGAGGAGGTCGACCTCGCGGCGCAGGGCGGCGGTCTCCGCCGCCGGCGTGCCGGCCTCGCGCGGCGCGCCCTCCAGGCGGTCGAGGCGGGTGTCGAGCTGCTGCAGGTGGAGATCGACCGACTCGGCCTTCGCCTTCAGCATGTCGAGGTCGCGGAGCTGCTGCTGCCGCGCCATCTCGACGCGCACGGCCTCCTGGCGGCCGTCGTCGGTGTAGCGCGCGTTCTGGTAGAACGTCTCGCAGCCGGCGAGGAGCACAACCGCGGCCGGCAAGAAGAAGGGGCTGAGGCTTTTCATGGCGTACCTGGAACGAAGCTGGTGCTCGGGGGGGGACTCGAACCCCCACGGGTTTCCCCACATGCCCCTCAAACATGCGTGTCTGCCATTCCACCACCCGAGCGGAAGAACAGGGGGGAAGTTACCGGATTGCGTGCCGGGAAGCAAGCGCAAA
>CAZYRQ010000379.1:0-2610 GCA_964649455.1 uncultured Lentisphaerales bacterium | reverse complement strand
GACAACGGCGGCCAGAAGATGGTCGAGGTCGCGAGCGGAATCACCGCGGTGATCGACGGCCTCTGGCTGGTCGCGGCGAATTTCCGCGGCAACGGCACGGGCGCGCTGCACTACAACTCCGCCGGCGCGGGCTCGGTGGTCCGCAACGTCAGATTCGTCGGATGCTACAACAACAACCACAATACGGCGACGCTGCATCACGGCGGCGGCCAGAAGCTGATCATCGACAGCTGCAGGTTCTACTATCTCCGGAATCCAGCCGGACACGGAGCCGCCGTCTATCAGAACGGGGCGCAGGAGGCGATCGTGAATTGCCGTTTCGTCGGCATCTCGGCGGCGATCTGCGGCAGCATCATTGAAAATCGCGGCGGTAAACTGTGGATGACGAACAATGTCGCCGCGCGCTGCGTGTCGACCCATGGCTGGGGAAACGGCAGCTACGGCGCCCAATGCCTGCTGCTGTCGCAGGGCGGCAACGACGCCGTCGTCATCCACAGCCTGGTCATGACGAATTGCGGTTCGATCGTGACAGCGGCATCAGGGGTCAACACGGCCATCCCGCTGCTGCGCCGGAATGCGAACTACTCCGTCGAGGACTGCTATTTCGGAGGCAACAAAATGTCCTTCGCCATACCGCCCTTCCGGACATACAGCATGTTCATGGCCGATGACTACGCGGGGGAGAGCACCGCCGCCCCGGGCGAATTCAAGAACGTCACCTTCGAAAGAAACGTCGTGCGGACCCGGCCCCTTGTTGGCGCGTTCGGGAAGAGCGCGGTCGGCATCGTGGGCACGCCGCACAGCGCGCAGACACTCGTCAACTGCACGTTCATCGACAACGAGGCCTACGGCTTCGACGGCGATCTGGTCTGCTACGCCTCCAAGGGAGTCGTCGCCAGCTCACTGGCGCTGCCGAACTACAACGCGCTGGGCGTGGCCAACTGCACGTTCATCGGCGACAACCGCGCGCCCGACGTGGTGGTGGTGGATCCGGCGAACGACAACTACGTGAACCTCGTCAACTGCCTCTTCAAGAACGCGGACGACGACGATGTCAACGACGCCATCCAGGTGGCCGGAGATGCCGCGGCGCATCCGGTCAACGTCATCCATTGCTCCATCAACGGGATGGACGTCGTGCCGGCGGGCCTGGCCGTCGCCGGGCTGGAAATCGATCCGATCCTGCTGGAGCGGGAGGACAAGCTTGTGGCCGCCGGAGCGATGCCGGTCTACCGGGCGGCGAGCGCGTCCGGCGGCGTGACCAACGCCGCGGACGTGGCGACGCTGGCGAATGCCAACGGCTATGGCTACAAGCTGCCGGGTGCGGAGGCGGTTTGGCAGCGCCTCACGCAGATCGGCAGCGGAACCGACACCAATGCACCGATCACCGATGCCTTCGGCGCCGCGCGGCCGTTCGGCGGGTTCACCCGCGGCGCGGTGCAGAACCTCACCCCGGCGGCGGCGGCGGGGAACACGCTGGTTGTCCGGAAAGTGACGCGTTTCGCCGGCGACGTCAGCCCGGCGGTCCAGGTCTTCACGGCCAGCGAGGGCATCGCGGACATTACCGCCACGCCGGACACGACGGAGAACGAGGAGGTCGCGTTCACGGGCTGGTACCGCGACGGCGCCTGCTCGGATGCGATCAGCACCGCGAATCCGCTGACGTCCGCCGACTTCCCGGTCTCCACCAGCGCCGTGATCTACGCGAAATTCGCGGTGCCCGAAGTCTCGATCACCTTCAATCTGGGCGACTACGCCACCTTCCCGGACGAAACGAACAGCAAGACGCTGAGCCTCGTCCCCGGCTCGGTGCTCGATGTTCCGCCCTTCACCATGAAGGACGAGTTTTTCAGCGAGGGGTTCGGGGATCTGCCGGCCTACGTGCCGTTCGCGTCCGCGTCCTACACGCTCCGGGCGGTCAGCAGGAGCGTGCGGGTCGTCCGCGTCGTTCCAACCGCCGACGTGCCGGAGGAGAGCGATCTGAGCGGCGACAGCTGGGCGAACGCGACGGACGACCTCCAGGCGGCCATCGTCGAGGCGAGCCGCTACCGCGGCGAGGTCTGGGTGAAGGCCGGCCGCTACGTGCCGCCGACCACCGGCTACATCCTCAAGTCCAATGTGGCGCTCGTCGGCGGATTCGCGGGCACCGAGACGAGCCGCGACCAGGCGGATCCCGACGCGAACGCCACCTGCTTCAGCGGCGACAAGAATGACGACTCCTACTGGAGCCGCCTGAACAGCAAGCGGAACGGATGGGAGGGCATCACGCCGCGGACAAACGTCTGGTACGACGGGGTGTTCAACTTCTCCGATGAACTGCTTGACCGGTACACGGCGATGGTGCCGAACGGGAACATCGGGGACAACATCTACCGGGCCTTCCTGGTCAATGGGGCGACGAACACCGCGTTCCGCGGCATCACCTTCACGCTCTTCAGGATCGCCGTGATCGACGACAGCGTCGGCAACGGCGGGCGGATCGCCATCGACGGCTGCAAGTTCCTGGCGAACAACGTCGATAACAACGCGGGCTACGAGGCCATCAGCCTGGCGAAGTCCGGCACGTGGCTCGAGGTGCGGGATTCGTCCTTCGCCGGCAACGCGCGCTGC
>CAZYRQ010000378.1:0-2613 GCA_964649455.1 uncultured Lentisphaerales bacterium | reverse complement strand
GCAGCAGCCTGCTGCTCGGCAAGAAGCTCGGCGCGCTCTTCCGCGCCTGAGCAATCGGTAGGCTACAGGGGGGCGCGGGAAGCGCGCTATTCCGGTTCGGCGGCGCCTTCCAGCACAAAGGGGCGCGTCTCCGGAAAGCGCCCGAACCAGAGAGCCAGCGCGTCGTGCAGGTGCCGGGCGTAGCGGAAATGCGCCCCCGCGCCGGTGCGCAGCTCCGCCTCGTAGATGAACTTGTCGGCAGTGGTGACATGTTCGAAGGGGAACTGCGTGCCGAGCAGCGTCCAATAGACGTAGCCCGGATCCCCGGCGGCGAGGCGTTCGTGCGCCCGGCGCGCGAGCCTGCGGCCGAAGGCGACCGCCGCGTCCAGCGCCGCGACAGGCGCCTGCCCCCTGTCGGCCGCGTCCGCGCCCGGCAACTGATCCACCGCGGCATAGAATCCCATGGGCACCGGCGGGCAGTACTTGCTGCCAGTGCGGTGGCGGTTGAGGTCGCGGATTTCGGCGAAGGCGACGGCTTCCCAGGCGAAGCGCACGGCCGTGCGGCGCAGGGGGTCGCCGATCCACGCGTAGCGGTTGTCATGGTGGCGTAGAGCGGCGGCGAAGGCTGCGGCGTCCACGCCCGGCGGAGGCAGCACGTCTAGGGAGGCCGTATCCGGATGGTCGGCGGCGCCCGTCTCACGCGCCAGCGGTTCCGGAAGGCCGCGCCGCGCCGTCGCCGCGCAGGCGTCGAACGCATCGGCCTGTCCGCGCCGCGCCGCCTCCGTGGCGACGGCATGACGCAGTAGGCGCGGGGCGCCGAGGGCCAGCTCGCCGCGGATGGCTGCGGCGAGCGCCCGCGCCTCAGGCAGCGGGCTGGCGTCGAGTTGCTGGCATAGCGCGGCCCAGGCGCGGGCCGACATGACGAGCATCAGGTTGGTCAGGGCGGCGGCGGGCAGCAGGTAGCGCGCGCGGTCGAAGGCGAAGTTGCGGCGCATCCGCGCGACCTGGCGTTGCGCCTTCGGGCTTTCGTCGTTCAGGAGGGCGGCGGGGATGCGCAAACGTCCGGGCGCCGCCTCGGCCAGCGCCTGCCAGCCGCGCTCGAGTGCCTGGTAGTGTCCGAAGGCCGCCTGCATGGCCTGCCGCCACGCCTCGTGGTCTCCGGTCGCCAGGCCGATCATATCGGGCGCGGCGAGTCCCTCGGGCGCGAGCCGGATGTAGCGCGTCGAACTCTCCTGTCCACCAGCCTGAGGCGCGAGGGACCAGACGAGGTAGGCGAGCCAGGCGCTGACGCCGTCGATGAAGATCGCCACGGGCGCCATGTCGGCGATCGACTGGTGGCCGTAGTCGAGCATCCGGAAGATGGAATCGACCGACTCGTCGAGGCGCTCTGGATCGATGCGCGCGAGAATGGCGTCGAGCCCCTCGTTGTTGCGCGAGTAGCGCGCCCCGGTGGCCGCCAGGAGCTCCGGTGTCAGGGCAACGCGACCGGCGTGGCGGGCGGCGTCGGTCGGACAGAGGGAGACCAGTTGAACACGCATGGGATTAAACCTGGTGGCGATGGCGGGTAACATACACCCGGCGCCTCGGGACGGGAAACAAAAAAGCCATGCCGCTTGACGCGGCATGGCTCAGGAGAAACGTGCTGAACCTACTCGGCCTTGGCCGGCGCCGCCTCGGCGGCCTTCTCGGCCACGTCCTTGGCAGCCTCGGTGGCCTTCTCGACCACGGCCTTGGCGTCCTTGGCGGCGTCCTTGCACTCGACGGCCGCGGTCTTCTTCTCAACCTTGTTCGTGGTGCAGGCTTCCTCCGCCATAAGCGGGAGGGCCATCGCCGAAACCACTGCCAGCGTCAACATGACTTTCTTCATAGTTCCTTGTGTCCTTTCCGGATTTCTAGCACATGCCAAAATCCGAAAACGCAAAGAGTATATCAAAAGCGGCCAACTCTGGCAATAGCCTACTCCTCCTGCTCGACGGCCTGCTTGGCGGCCTCGGCGGCGATCTTCTGGGTGATCTGGGACGGGACGATGTCGTAGCGCGCCAGGTTCATCTCGAAGCTCCCCTGCCCGCCGGTGAGGCTGCGCAACTGGGCGCAGTACTGGAAGAGCTCCGCCATCGGAATCTCCGCCGTGATGACCTGCAGGTTGTCGGCCATATCCATACCGAGCATGCGGCCGCGGCGGTGGTTGAGGTCGCCAGTGATCGCGCCCATGAAGGTGTCGGGTATCGTGATCCGCACGGTCATGATCGGTTCCAGCAGCACGGGTTTCGCCTTGGACATCGCCTCGCGGAAGGCCCGCGAGCCGGCGATCTTGAAGGCGACTTCCGACGAGTCGACATCGTGGTAGGAGCCGTCGTAGATCTCGACCTTCACCTTCTGCACGGGGTAGCGCGCGACGGCGCCGGCCAGCAGGCCCTCCTGCACGCCCTTCTGGGCCGCCGGGATGAAGTTGCCCGGGATCGCGCCGCCGACGACCTTGTTGACAAACCACTCGGTCTCGCCCTCGGGCAGCGGCATCACGCGCAGGTAGACCTCGCCGAACTGGCCACGCCCGCCCGTCTGCTTCTTGTGGCGGTAGTGGCCCTCGCCCATGCCGGTCACGCTCTCGCGGTAGGCCACCTTGGGCACGCTGGT
>CAZYRQ010000377.1:0-2620 GCA_964649455.1 uncultured Lentisphaerales bacterium | reverse complement strand
GCTTCACCTGCACCTGGTCGCGCGAATGCACGCAGACGCTCCAGGCGCTGGGCATCACCGCGCTCTTCGATGCCGCCGCCGCCGACCTGTCGGGCATAGCCGGCCAGCCGGGCGAACTGGTCGTCTCGGCCGTAGTCCACAAGGCCTTTGTTGAGGTCACTGAGGAGGGCACCGAGGCGGCGGCGGCCACGGGCGTGGTCATGAAGATGACGGCGTTCCGCCCGCCGGAGCAGCCGGTGGTTTTCCGTGCGGATCGTCCCTTCATCTACTTGATCCGCGAACGGGCCTCGGGGTGCGTGCTGTTTGCCGGGGTGGTGAACAAGCCTTAGGCGCATGCGATCACGGCGCCTGCCGGGAGAGGCGTAGGCGGCGCTTGAGGCTCACGCCCTCCACGACGCGACCGTTCTCGATGTAGAGGTCGGCCAGGATGGCGGCGATGCGGGGATCGCGGTAGCGCGTCAGCTCGGCGGCGCGCTCGGCGGCGGCGATCGCCTGCGCGGGGTTGCGGACGGGCGGCTCGCCGCGGCCCAGGCAGAGCGCCAGACCGATGAGCACGTCCGGATCGTCGGCGCGGCGCTCGAGCAGCCGGCGGTACTGCGCCAGCGCCTCGGCTCCGCGGCCGGTCGCCCAGGCCGTCTCGGCCAGGGCCAGTCGGCAGTCGCGCGCCTCCGGCTCGACCGCCACGGCGCGCAGCAGATGGAGGTAGGCGGACTCGCCGCGCCCCAGGCCGCGGTCGGCCATCGCTGCGCCGTAGCACGCGCTGGCGCGTTCCGGAAGGATGCCGAGCACGTCGGTGTAGATCCGGGCGGCACCGGCATGGTCGCCACGCGCCAGGGCGTAGGCGCCCTCCTGCTCCATCGCCAGCAGCAGACGGTTCAGAAAGGCGTCGCCGGCGTTGAGCCGGGCGGCGTCCCGGGCCTTGCGCATCGCGTCGGCGCGCGTGGCCGCGACCGGGCTCGTGCGCAGCTCCATCACGGCCGCCCGCGCCGCCATCTGCTTCTCGGTCCGCGCCTGGAGCGCCTCGAACAGCGCTGGCTCAAGCTCCCCGGGCTGCAGGATGTCAGGCCGCCAGGCGCGCGCCGCCTCGATCTCACCCAGTGTCCGCAGGCCGGCCGTCGGCGTCCAGCGGCCACGGGCCGTCTCCCAGGCCAGCCGCCAGGCGGAGGCGCCGTTGCGCGCATCCGCCTCCGGCGCCAGATAGCGCGCCACACCCGACGGCGTCATGACCAGGCACGCCAGCAGGTCGGGCAGGGCCATCACGCCGACCCGGGCCAGGGACCGCATGACAGGACGCCGTTCCAGCCGCGCCAGCAACGCCGCGGCATCGAGCGCCTCCCCGCCCGCCGTGCCGATCAGCAGCAGGCGGTTGAACTGCGGCGACCAGACCTGCATCCGAGGAAAGACGTCGGCAAAGCCGCCCGCGATACGCCGCATCTGATCCGGCCCGAGGTGCTGCACGTCGAGGGCTACGCAAAGGATGCCGTTGGTCGCCAGGGCCGCGCGGCAGGCGGCAAAGCAGGCGCGCGTGAGCGTCCGCGCCTCCTCCGCACGCCAGGGCCGGCCGGACTGCATGACGATGACATCGTAGCGTCCCTGGCGTTCACGGAGCAGCGCCCGCGGGTTCCCGGCGCTGAAGCTCACACGCGGATCGCCGAGCACGGCTTCGCGTCCGTGGCTCCCGGCCAGCAGCGGCCGGATCACGCTGAGCGATGCGCGGTCGGTACCCAGGCAGGCGATGCTCTCCAGCGGATGATCCGCGGCGGCGGCGAGATCCTCGCCGTTCACGGCGCCGATCAGCGCCAGGCGGCGGGGGAGCGGATGCAGCAGCAGGGGCGTGTGTACCGCCAGGACGGCGGCCGGCAAGTCGCCCGGGTGGGCAAACGCGCGTTCGCCGTCGCGGCAGAGCAGGAATCCGCCATCCGGAAAGCGCCGCAGAGTCCGGGTATGGCGTCCGTCGTCGTGGTGGGCCGCGATCATGCCGGGCAGGCGGGCCAGCGCTCCCTGCGTGACCAGCCAGCAGTTGATTGGATGCTCCGCGAGCAGCGGCGCGCGCCCGCGCAGGAGCGCCAGGAAGCCGAGCACCAGCAGCAGCGGCAGCAGGCGGAGCGCCCAGGCCAAACGCGGCCGATCTGGCCAACAGCCGGCCAGCCACGCGCCGGCCGCCAGCGCGCCCGCGACGGTGGCGATCCGCAACGCGCCCTCCACGCCCCACGCCGCGGGCAGCAGCCGGGCGGCGAACACGCCCGCCAGCAGGCCTCCCGCCAGCGCGAAGTCTCCCCTGCGCCCGTCGGCCAGGCCGCGCAGCAGGGCCCAGACGCACCCGGCCAGCGCCCCCGCCGGCAGCAGCACGCGGCCCAGCAGGCCCGCCTGCCACCAGAGGAAGCGGCTCCAGCCGGGGAATTTGCCGTGCAACGCCTCCAACCCCGCGACGGCCACCCCCGGCAGGCACAGCGGCGCGGCGGCCAGCACGGCTAACAGCAGCGTCAACGCCAGGGCGGCCGCAGCGCCGGGTGTGCCGCAGCGCCACGTCAGCCATCGGCCGATAACGAACCCGGTCGCGAGCGCCGGCAGCAGCAGGCCCAGCGCCAGCGCGGCGCCGCGCGGCGTGCCGTCGCTCCAG
>CAZYRQ010000376.1:0-2623 GCA_964649455.1 uncultured Lentisphaerales bacterium | reverse complement strand
CGAACGCCCGGAAGTTCCGCCGGCAATGCGCGCAGAAGCAGTCGATCTCCCACGGGCTGCTGTTGTCCGGGAAGACGCCGTCGTAGCCGACTTCGGCGATGAGCCGCGTCAACGTCGCCTGGAAGCGGCGCCACTCGGGATGCTCGGGACACGTCCGGTAGCGGTGCAGCGGCGCGTAATACGGCGGCGAGAACCCGCCGCACGCGCCGGGCAGGAACTTGCCGTCGCGTCCGACGGAAAGCCACGTGAAGGGATCGCTCGCCGGCCGCGGGCCCAGCCAGCGCGCATAGTCGTCCCAGCGGTCGTAGAACGCCCAGAACCCTTCGCGCGTCTCGTGGTCGCCGGCGATGGTGTGGATGGCGCTGTAGCACATCAGCCGCTTCACGCCGGCCTCGTGCCACCGGCGCGTGTACGCCTTGATCTGCGCGAGGCGCGCGGCGAGCTCCCGCGGCGAAAGCAGGCGGATCGCCTCGCGGTCGAGCGTGTGTCCCGGCCCTCCCGTGGCCTGGTTTTCGCCGTGGAGCAGCGGCACGGGGCCCCAGTTGTGCAGGATCGGCACGGTCTTGCCCACATGCACCAGATCCGGCGGTGATTCGGCGAAGGCGCGGATGGCGCCGGGATCGTCCCACAGGCGCCGGCTGTAGTCTATGACGTAGGTGATCGGCGCGCGCATCGGCGGCGGACGCAGCCGCTCCGCGGGCGGAAACATGAGCGTAACAAGCGCGCGGTAGCCGGTCGCGGGTGTGCAGCGAGGTTCTTGCATGGCGAATGGATAGTTCAGGGTTCAGAGTTCAGTGGGGCTTCTGCCGTCCGCAGGCTGCCAAAAGGATCAGAAAGGAAAACACTCACATCGACTCCTGAAGAGCCCGCTGCGACAAAGCTCGCGACAAAGCTCACGACAAAGGTTTCCTGATGGCTGAAGCCTGCCAGACTCTACCGAACCATGAGAACCGTTCCGGCATTCGCATCGATGGCGGTGAGTACCAGCGCCGTCTTGTCCTCGGAGATCGCGGCGGTGAAGTTGACGCGGTTCGAGTTGTCCGTGATGACGTCGAAGAGCTTCCCGCCGTTGCCGTCCGTGATCGGGCCACTCTCGGACACGATGATCGTCCACTCCTGGCCGCGTCGCGGCTGGAAGCTGCCGACATCGACATCGACCACCAGTCCTCCGCCAGCGCTGATGTTCACGTTCGTCAGCGTCGACAGCACGTCGCAGACGCCCGGGCCCGCGATGTCGATCTCGATCGTTCCCTTCTTGAGCCTCACGGGAATGGCCGCGCCCGCGGCATTCGCTTCGGTCGTGACGCTCAGCGTCCCCACCTCGCCCGGCATGCCGGGGCTGATCGTGCCGCCGTCGAGCGTGACCTCGCCCGGCGTGCCCGTGCCGCCCGCGCCGATGACCAGCGCGCGGCGCTTCTCCTCGGTTGCGTCCGAGATGTAGCCAAGCTGCACCCGTCCGCCGCCGCCGAGCGAGCCGACCACCTCGCGCGTCCGGTAGTCGGACGTGGTGGAGTCTCCGATCCGCAGCGTGGCGCCGGGGTGGATCAGCACGAAGCCGTCGTCCGGAAACGCGACGTTGTGAGGCGTGGCGCTCTTGCGGTAGGCTAAGAGCGTTCCGCTCACCAGCGTCGTCTGGCCGCTGTAGGAGTTGGTCCCCGTGAGCGTGACGCTGCCGTAGAACGTGCTGAAGGTGTAGCCGCCGGAACCGGCGAGGCTAGCGGGGATGATCGGCGCCTTGCCCCCGACGTTGAAGACGACGCCTTCGGTCACCCCGGCGTCGATGACGCTCGTGTCGTTCGCGGTGATCGAGCCCACGCTCGTACCGCTGGCGACGAAGGCCAGCAGGCCGCTGCCGAGCGTCACCTTCGCGTTCGCCGCAAGCGTGAGTTTCGCGGCGATTCCCAGCAGCAGGGCGTTGACCGTGGTGCTGCCTGAAAAGCTTTCGGTACCGGCAATGTGTACGTTGTCCTTGCCGTCGGCGTTGGCGACGGCAAGGCTGTCGACAAACTCGCTGGGGTTGCCGAGCAGGTCGGTTCTGACGCGCATGGCCCGCATGCCGCCGGCCGCGTCGTACGTCATCAGCGTGTTAAGCAACGTCCCGTTGTAGAGGTTGCTGACGAGGTTCACGCCCAGAATGTAGGGGATGACGGGGCCGTCGGTTCCGCGACTGACCGGTCCGCCAATCATCGCTGGCGGCGTGTCTAGGAAGAACTGGTTTCCACAGGGGGCGATATCTCCGATTTCGCGACGCATGCCGAGCTGCGCGTTGCCTGTGTTTGCATAATCACCGGGGTTTTTCGTGTTGTTGATCGTAAGGGTGCTCTTGTTTTCCCGCACGATCTCGTCGGCGTTGATCCGGAAGAAGACGGCCGAACCGCTGTTGCGCGAGCCCTGCACCATCGCCGACTCGCCACGGCGCAGCACGATCCGGCCGATGCGTTCGGCAACGTCGACTCCGGTGGTGCCGTCGATCTGGTGGGTGACGACCGCCCGTGCCGTTGAACTCCCCGATGCGGCCGAATTGAGAACCAGATCGACGGAGTCTCCCAGACGGTTTTCGCCGTTGATGTAAGCTTGCGAGGTTAAAGTGCTACCGCCGGTGATCGCATTCAACGTAATCGAA
>CAZYRQ010000375.1:0-2623 GCA_964649455.1 uncultured Lentisphaerales bacterium | reverse complement strand
GCTTCCGCTCCCACCTGCCAGCCGCTTAACCATCAACTATTCTGAATTGCACCCCCCGGTGCGGGACAGGTGCGGGACAGGTTGCCAACCAGGCACAATCTGCGTATTCTGGGTGTTGTTTTTTCGAGCTAGAATCCACCCAGGATAAGTTTACCCGGCAATGATCCCATCACGCCCCTTCATCCACGAGGATTTTCTACTGCAATCGACTCCTGCGCGGCGTCTCTATCACGAGTATGCCGCAGGGATGCCGATCATCGACTACCACTGCCACCTGCCGCCCTCCGACGTGGCGGTCGACCGGCGCTGGGAGAATCTGGCGCAGCTCTGGCTCGGAGGCGACCACTACAAGTGGCGCGCCATGCGTTCCAACGGCATCGACGAGTCGCGCATCACGGGGCAGGCCGATGACCGCGACAAATTCCAGGCCTTTGCCGAAACGATGCCCTATCTTCTGCGCAATCCGCTCTTCGACTGGGCACAGCTCGAGCTGGCGCGCTATTTCGGAATCACGATGATCCTCTCGCCCGCCACGGCCGACGCTATCTGGGAGCAGACGACCGCCATGCTGGCCACGCCTGGCTTCTCCGCGCGGGGCTTCCTGGAGCGTAGCCGCGTGGAGGTGGTTTGCACCACCGACGATCCCGTGGACACGCTCGAACACCATGCCACCGTGCGCGCCAGCGGGTTCCGGATCCGCATACTGCCATCCTGGCGCCCGGACAAGGCCCTGCTGATCGACCGTCCGGAGTTCTGGAACGCCTGGCTCGACAAGCTCTCCGCCGCCGCGGGCCTGGCGGTCGATTCGTATGACGCCCTCCTGCAGGCGCTCGGCCGCCGCCATGCCGCCTTCCACGCGGCGGGCTGCCGCCTCTCCGACTACGGTTTCGAGACCGTGCCGGACACCGCCCCCTGCACCCACGTCCGCCTGGCCGGCATTTTCGACAAGGTGCGCGCCGGCGGCACGGCCACCCCGGGCGAGGCGGCCCAGTTCCGCTTCGAGCTGCTGGCCGCCTGCGGCGCGATGGACGCCGCCGCCGGTTGGACCTGGCAACTTCACTTCGGTCCGTTGCGCAACCTCAGCTCGCGCCTGTATGGGCAGGTCGGCCCCGATGCGGGCGGCGACGCCATGGGCGACTTGCCTGTCGCCCATGGACTCGCCCGCCTGCTGGATCGGCTCGACGCCGGGGACTCCCTGCCGCGGACGATCATCTACCCGTTGAATCCGCGCGACAACGAGCTGGTGGTGGCGATGATCGGCGCCTTTCAGCGCGGGCCTATGCCGGGCAAGCTGCAGCTCGGCAGCGGCTGGTGGTTCAACGACCAGAAGGACGGCATGCGGCGCCAACTCGAGACCCTGTCGCAACTGGGCCTATTGCGTCGTTTCGTGGGCATGCTCACCGACAGCCGCTCGTTCACCAGTTATCCGCGGCACGAGTATTTCCGGCGCGTTCTGTGCAACCTGTTGGGCGGGGAGATCGAGCGCGGCGAACTGCCGGACGATCTGCCGCTGGCCGGCGGCCTGGTTCAGGATGTCGCCTACGGCAATGCCGCGCGCTATTTCCAGTTCTGAGTGCTAACCGGCGACAATGCAAGTCGGCCGGTAAACCGGATAGGCGCCCGGTTCGCGCGTGAAGGTGCCGCAGGCGGCATCGAACGCGTAGCAGGCTATTTCGTTCGAGAGCTTGTGGCCGACGAGCGCGAAGGTGCTGCCCGACAGTAGCTCAAAGTCGCGCGGAAAACGCCCGGTCAGCGGCGAGATGGCCATGCGTTCGAGCCGGCCGCTATCCGGATCGACGGCAAAGGTTGCGAGGCTGTCGTAGCCGCGGTTCGAGGTGAAGAGGAAGCGTCCCTCCTCCGAAAGCTTCAGCGCGGCGGCCTTGCTCTCGCCCGAGAAACCGTCGGGCAGGGCGCTCAGCGTCTGGAGCGCCGTGAACGACTCGCCCGTGTAGCGCAGCGCGACGACGGTGCTGTCGAGCTCGTTCAGCAGGAAGGCGAGCCGGCCATTCGGGTGGAAGCGGAGGTGCCGCGGGCCCGCGCCCGGGGCGGCGTGGAAGGTGCGCGCCGGATCGGCGCGCCAGGGCCGGCCGGGATTGGCGGCGTCGTAGAGCCGCACCTGGTCGAGACCGAGGTCGCAGACATAGATCCAGCGACCGTCCGGCGTCACCTGCGCGAAATGGGCATGCGCCCGTTCCTGGCGCGCGGGATTCGGCCCGCAGCCCTCGTGCTGCACCGTGGTGAGCGAGTCGGGCACGAGCGCCCCTGCGGCGTCGATGTCCACGCGTCCGGCATGTCCCAGGGCGTACTCGGCGAAGACCAGCGAGCCCTCGTCCGGTGCCAGCGAGAGGTGGCAGGGAATGGTGCCCGGCGTTGGACAGAGGTTCAGCGGCGACAGGCAGGCGCCCGCGACGGCATAGGCCGCAACGGCGCCAGCCAGCTCGCGGGGGGCGCCCGGCCGGCGGCTGCAGACCGTGTAGAGGCGTGTGCGTGCGCGGTTCAGCGCCAGATAGGTCGGATTCTCGATGCCGTTCAACACGTTGAGCGGACGCAGGGCGCCCGTGACGGAATCGCACTCCAGCACATGGATGCCCGCGAGGCGCTCGTCCGTGTAGGTGCCGACCCA
>CAZYRQ010000374.1:0-2626 GCA_964649455.1 uncultured Lentisphaerales bacterium | reverse complement strand
TGCACCGCGCCTTCGTCGAGGCCGGCGCCACCGTCATCGAGACCAACACCTTCGGCGCCAACCGCCTCGTCCTCGGGGAGTTCGGGCTGGCGGACCGCGCCGCCGAGATCAACCGCGCCGCCGTCGGCCACGCGCGCGCCGCCATCGGCAACCGTTCCGGCGTCTTCGTCTGCGGCTCGATCGGCCCCGGCACCAAGCTCGCGCTGCTGGACCAGGTGTCCGTCGAGGCGCTGGCCGCCGCCACGGCGGAACAGGTCGAGGCCCTCGCCACGGCGGGCGCCGACCTGCTCATCTTCGAGACCTGCCAGGATCTGCTCCAGGTCAAGACGGCGCTGGTGGCCTGCTTCGACACGCTCGAACGCCTCGGCCGCGGGATCCCCGTCATGGTATCGGTGACGATCGAGTCGGCCGGCACGATGCTCGCCGGCTGCGACCTCGCCACCGTCGCGGCCGCCCTGGCCCCCTTCCCGCTCTTCTCGCTGGGCCTCAACTGCGCCGCCGGCCCGCGCGAGCTGGGCCCGCGGGTCGCCGCCCTCGCCCGGCTCTGGCCCGGGCGCCTCTCCGTCATGCCGAATGCCGGCCTGCCGGTCGTCCGCGACGGCCAGACCCACTACCCGCTCGATCCCGCGGCCTTCGCCGACGCCACCCGCCGCTTCGTCACGGAGCTCGGCGTCTCGATCGTCGGCGGCTGCTGCGGCACGACGGCCGAGCATATCGCCGCCCTGAAAACGGCCCTGCGGGGGGCCGTCCCCGCGCCGCGCCGCCCGCCGCCGCCTGCGCCCGCGGTCACCTCCGCCTACGCGGTCCAGCCGCTGCGCCCCGAGATTCCGCCCTTCCTCATCGGCGAGCGGCTCAACGCCAACGGCTCGAAGGCCTTCCGCGACACGCTGCTGGCGGGCGACCTCGCGGGCGCCCTGCCGATCGCCCAGCGACAAGAGGCCCAGGGCGCCATGGCGCTCGACCTCTGCGCGGCCTACGCGGGACGCGACGAGGCGGCCGACATGGCCGCCCTCGTGCGCCTGCTGCGGACGGGCAGCAAGCTGCCGGTGATGGTCGACTCGACCCGGCCCGAAGTCATCGAGACCGCCCTGCGGCTCCATCCCGGCCGCTGCATCGTCAACTCGGTGAACCTCGAGGACGGCGGCGCCAACCTCGACCGCGTCTGCCGCCTCGCGCGGCGCTACGGCGCCGCCGTCGTCGCCCTGACGATCCACGAGGGCGGCATGGCGATGACCGCCGACGACAAGCTGGCCACCGCCCGGCGGATCCACGCGCGGGCCGTCGGACACCACGGCCTGCGGCCCGAGGATCTCCTCTTCGACGCGCTGACCTTCACCATCGGCTCGGGCGAGGCCTCGCTGCGGGGCGCCGCCGCCGCCACCCTCGAGGCGATCCGGCGCCTCAAAGCCGAACTGCCCGGCGTCGGCACGGTGCTTGGCGTCAGCAACATCAGCTACGGCCTCGCGCCGGCCGCGCGCCGGATCCTCAACTCGGTCTTCCTGCACGAGGCCGTGGCCGCCGGGCTCGATGCCGCGATCGTCGATGTCGCCCGCATCCTGCCGCTGCATGCCATCGACGAGGCGGCGCGCCGGGTGACGCTAGACTTGATCTACAACCGCGATCCCGGCGGCGGCGAGACGGCGCTCGCCGCCTTCATCCGCCATTTCGCCGCCGCGCCGGCGGAGACCGACGGGCGCGGAGCTCCGGCGTCCAGCCCCGCCGCGCGCCCCGAGACCCGCGTGGCCGAGGCGATCCTGCGCGGCGACCGGGAGAGCCTCGGCGAGCCGCTGGACGAGCTGCTGCACGTCCTGCCGGCCGGCGACATCGTGCGCGACATCCTCGTGCCGGCCATGCAGCAGGTGGGCCGCCTCTTCGCCAGCGGCGAGATGCTGCTGCCCTTCGTCCTGCAGTCGGCCGAGGCGATGAAGGCGGCGGTCAGGCACCTGGCCCCGGCGCTGGAAGGCGGCGCCCGGACGGCGGGCCCCTCCGTGCTCCTGGCCACAGTCGCCGGCGACGTGCACGACATCGGCAAGAATCTCGTCGACATCATCCTCTCCAACAACGGCTACACGGTTCACAACCTCGGCATCAAGGTGCCCGCCGCCACCCTCATCGAGAAGGCGCGCGAGCTGAAGCCCGCCGTGATCGGCCTCTCGGGCCTGCTGGTCAAGTCGGCGCTGCTGATGAAGGAGAACCTGGCCGAGTTCCGCGCGGCGGGCCTGACGCAGCCGGTCCTGCTGGGCGGCGCGGCGCTGACGCCCGGCTTCGTCGCCCGCGAGTGCGCCCCCTGCTACGGCGCGCCGGTGGTCTACTGCGCCGACGCCTTCGACGGCCTGCGCGCCCTGCGCGCGTTCGAGGCCGGCACGCTGAAGGGCACGCCGCCGCCCACCGCGGCACCCGCGCACGCGTCGGCCGGAGCCGCGGCGCGTGAGGCAGCCGATGCGCCTGTCCGCGACCATTCCGTGCCCGCCGCGCCCTTCCTGGGCGCGCGCCAGGTGGCCGGCGTGCCGCTGGAGGATCTGCTCCCGTATGTGAACGAGACGGCGCTCTTCGCCACGCGCTGGGGCTACCACCGCAAGGGGCTCCCGCCGGAGCGCCACGCGGCGCTGCTCCGCGACGAGGCGCG
>CAZYRQ010000373.1:0-2630 GCA_964649455.1 uncultured Lentisphaerales bacterium | reverse complement strand
GGCGAGGGCCTTCAGGCCCGGGAATGAAAACCAACGACCGCCTATCGCGCCCGCTGCTCCATGCGCCCGCCGCGCACCTCTGTGGCTAACCAATTACCATCGGCGGAAGCCGATAGTCCCGCCCTATCGCAGGAGCAAAAACGTGCCGGGCTGGATGTAGACCGCCTCGTAGCAGCCGAGGTCGTACCGGTGGTGGTCGAGACGCGGCCGGTTGTCGAGGTCGACGAGCGGCATCCCGGACACGTCGCCGGGTTCGAGGAGATCGACGGCCGGCGAGGTGCGGCGGTGGCGGTAGTCGCCCTTCGCGAAGTCCGCGAAGAGTTCCTCAATCGTCGCCTGGCGGCAGGTTCCGTTGATGGTGCAGACGTCGGAGATGCAGTTCACGAAGTTGTTGCTCCGCGACGGGGTGGCCTGGAAACAGGATTCCGCGTACGGGGTCGCCGCGCTATAGACGTACGTCTCCGTACCGAAGACGGCGCGGTTGCCGCCGCGCGCCGAGCGGTTGCCGGCGATGATGCAGCGCTCGACCGTGCCGCCCTGGACGTTGACGCCCGCGACGTTGGTGGAGGTGTTGTCCACGATCGTGCAGAAGCGGATCGCGCCGGCGGTCAGGAGCAGCGTGTTGCGGTACGCGTAGTTCCATCCGGAATTGTGGATGTTCCGGGCGATGAGCGAATGCTCGAGGCGGCCGCCGCGGACGTCGCCCGCGTTGCCCGACATCGCGCCGCCGTTGGTGCCGGTCCTGGCGCTGTTGTTGGTGATGACGCAATGGGTGATCAGTCCGTTGGCCGTGTCGATGGCGAACCCGCCGCCATAGCACCATTTCCCGTCGACGAAGCCGTTGCGGATCACGCAATTGCTGACGATGCCGCCGCGGTTGTAGATATAGACGTTGCCCCCGGAGAGTTCATACGTGAAGCCATCGGAAAGCGTCATGCCGTGAACCCGGCCGCCCGCACCCGCGTTCAACGCGAGGATGCGCGTCCGGAGGCTCGAGGGGGTCGGATTCCGCTTGACCACGACATCCCGCGGATCACCCGTGAGGCCGTGGACGTCCAGGGGCTTGTCGATCGAAATCTGCGAGGAGAGGAGGTAGGTGCCATTGGAGACGATGATCTCGGCGCCGGCGAAGGCCGAGGCGACAGCCGTCTGGATGTCGGCGGCGGCTTTCTCCCACGCGTCGTACGGATAGGCGGCGCCGGCGTTACCGTTCACGACGAAGAGTCGCTTCGCGCCAAGCAGGAAGAGGGCCGTTGAACTCGCCGATGTACCCTGGCCCGTCGTGGCGTTCGTCACGTAGAGCGCGACGTCGTAGGCGCCCGGCGTCGTGTAGGTCGCGGAGAATGTCGCGGCGCCGGGGCCCGTCAGGACGGTGCCGCCGGACGTGACAACCCAGTAATATTCGATCCCGTCGCCCTCCGGGACGCCCGTGACGGTGGCGGTCAGGGTGATGGTGGAGGGCGCGAACGCGATGCGCGCGTCGGCCGAGAAGCCGCAGGCGAAGGGTGCCGGGTCGAACTCGTAGGCGCCGATGTCGATGCCGGCGCCCTGGATACGGGCGCGTCCCTCGAGGTCCGTCGCAGCGGGCGCCGCGGGCGCGGCGCCCGCGTCGATGCAGAAGGAGCCGGGCATGGGGTGGAAGTCGCCGTTCGCGGTGTCCGCGAGCGCGATCCCCGTGCCCGCGAGGCAGGTGGCATTGGGCGGATAGGCGTCCGACCCGCAAGTGAAGAAATACGCCTGGTTGCCGCCCCAGACGGCATAGGTCTCCCCGCTGCCCGACGTCGCGTTGCCCGCGATGACGCAGTTGCGCACGGCTCCGCCAGACGCGTAGATGCCCGAGATGCCGACGCCGCTGTTTTTGGCGACGGTGCAGTTGTTCATCTCGCCGCCGGCGACAGCGACGATGTGGCCGTAACTGTCGGTCGACGAGGTGTTGTAGGCGAAGAGGCAGTTTTCGGCCCGCCCCTTGAGGAGGGCGATAGCCGTGCCGGCGTAGTCGCCCGAATCGGTCTGGCGTAAGGAGGAGTTGTTGGTGACGATGCAATGGGTCGCGACGGCCCCGTTGGCATTGAGGTAGAGACCGCCGCCGGCCGCCCATTTCCCGGTTGCCTTGCAGCCGCGCACGATGCAGTTGGAGACCGTTCCGCCGAGGCCGGTGACCAGCGCGCCGCCGCCGTAGACCCAGTTGCCGTCGGCCCAGCCGCCCTGGACGGTCAGGCTGGAGACCGAGGCGGACGCGTTGGCGATGTTGAAGATGCGGAATCGCAAAGACGCGGCCGACGGGCGCTGCAGGATCACGTCTTCCGGCTTATCGGAAACGCCGCGGACAGTCACGGCATCCGTCAGGTGGAGCTGGTTCGTCAGCGAATAGACGCCGTTCGAGATCACGATGGTCGAGCCGCCGGACGCGCGGGCGAGCGCCGCGTGCGGCGAGGCGAGGGCGGTTTCCCAGGAGAGGCCGTCGTGGGTGTCGTTTCCGCCCGTGGCGACGTGGAGGGTGGTGAAAAAGGTCGCCACGAGGGCGCGCGGCTGGTCGGCCGGGACGGAAAGGGTCGCGGACTGCGCCTCCCCGGAAGGAACGTCGCCGATCCACTTGTAGAAGGAGAAGTGCTCAGACGGCGCGGCTGTGA
>CAZYRQ010000372.1:0-2640 GCA_964649455.1 uncultured Lentisphaerales bacterium | reverse complement strand
ATGGGCAGCAGCACGCGGACATCCCCCTCGGCACGCGCCCGGAGGATGGCGCGCAACTGGGCTTTGAAGACTTCCGGATGGCGCAGCAAGTAGCGGATCGAGCGCATGCCCAGAAAGGGGTTGGCCTCTTGTGGCAGGCCGACGTTGCCGACGAACTTGTCGCCCCCCAGGTCGAAGACGCGGATGATCAGCGGGCGCCCGTGCAGGGCGCGGACCGCGGCGGCGTAGATCGCCGTCTGCTGCTCTTCGCCCACGGCGCGGCCCGAGGCCAGCCAGAGGTATTCGGTGCGAAAGAGCCCCACGCCCTCCGAGCCATGGGCATCGACGGTGCCCATCTCATCGACGTTCTCGATATTGGCGAAGAGCGGGATGCGTCGACCGTCGGGTGTGACGGCCGGTTGGTCGCGGAGATGCTCCAGCCCGCGCTGGGCGTCGGCCCGCGCGGCCGCGAGGCCGTTGAGCCGCTTGAGATCCCTGGGAGCCGGGTTGAGGATGACCACGCCGCGCGACCCGTCGATGCCCAGCGTGTCGCCCGGCGTGGCCAGGGTCGAAATGCGTCCCAGACCGAAGACCGCGGGTATCTCGAGGGCGCGCGCGATGAGGGCGGCGTGCGAGGTCGTGCTGCCGCGGTCGAGGGCGAACCCCAGCACCTTCTCGCGCGGCAGGGCGATGGTCTCGGACGGTGTCAGACTCTCGGCCACGATGATGCAGGGGGTCTCCCAGCGCTCCGGCAGCTCCTCGGAGATGCCCAGCAGGTTGCGGATCATGCGGCGGCCGACATCCGAGATGTCGTCCGCGCGCTCCTTCAGGTAGGGGTCGTCCAGTTGGAGGAACTGCTTGATGAAGAGGTTCGCGACATCGCGCACGGCCCGCTCGGCATTGTGGTGGTTCTCGACAATTTCGCGCCGCACGCGGGCCGACATGACCTCGTCGTCCAGCACCATCAGGTGGGCATCCAGAATGCCGGCCTCGCCATTCTTGGCGCGGGCGTCGAGGCGGGTCCGCAGGTGCTGAAGCTGCTGGCGCGTCCGCGCGCGCGCGACCTCGAAGCGGCACCATTCGGCTTCGGCCTCGGTGGGGGCGATGCGGCGTTCCGGTACGTCCAGGACGCGCGGCCGCACGATCATCGCCGGCGCCACCGCCACCCCGGGCGAGCCGCCGATCCCGTGCAGAACATGGGTTCTGCGCTCCGCGGCCTCCGCAGGCTGCGTGTCGTCGCTACTGCTCATCGGGAATGTCGAACTTGCGCCCCACGAGGGCCTGCAGCTCGTCCAACACCAGCGCCGCGTCCGGGCCGCTGGCAATCACCTTCAGCCGCGAGCCACAGACGGCCTCGAGTGTCATCAGGGCCATGATGCTCTTGCCGGACACGGCGTTGTTGTCCTTGACCACCATGACATCGGCACGATAGCGGGACGCGACCTTGGCAAAGAGGCCCGCCGGTCGCACATGCATGCCGTACTTGTTCAGCAGCACCATTTCACGGGTGATCTTGTCCTTGTCGGGCGCACTCACGCTTGTTTCTCCATCTGCGTTGCATTGCGGCTCTTGATCTGATCATCGAGCTCCCGGTAGGCCACCTGGCCCGAGAAGCGCAACTTGTATTCCTGGGCGACGGTCTCGACGATGTTGACCAGATCCCGTCCCGGCGCCACGGGGATGATCACCTGCGGCACCTTGACACCGAGAAAATCGCGGTACAGCTGCGTCTCGCCGGTGCGGTCCAGGTCGGCGTCGACGTCCGCCTGCCGCATGAGCGTCACCACCAGGTCGACGTGCTTGGCGCCGCGGACGGCGGAGGCGCCGAAGATCGACGGCACGTAGATGATGCCCAGCCCGCGGATCTCCATGTAGTAGCGCGTCACCTCCAGCGCCTCGCCGACGAGCCGTCCGCTGCTGTCGGGACGCAGCTGCGTGCAATCGTCGGCCACGAGCGCGTAGCCGCGCTTGATCAGCCCGAGGGCCGTCTCGCTCTTGCCGATGCCGGGCTGGCCCTCGATCAGCACCCCGATGCCGGCGACCTCCATCATCGTGCCATGGACCTTGACGCGCGGCGCGCAGAGATCCTCCATGATGATGGTGGCGGCATTCATGAAAAGCCCCGTGACCATCTGCGTGCGCAGCACGGGAATCGAGTACTTCTCGGCCAGCTCGGCCACGCCCGGGAAGGGCCGCTTGTTGCGCGCGAACACCACGCAGGGCACATGGGTGCCGAAGAAGTCGGCCAGCCGCTTGACGCGGACATCCGGCGCCAGCGACATGAGGAAGGAGAACTCCGCGAAGCCGATCAGCTGGATGCGCTTGATCGGAAAATAGTTGTAGAAGCCGGCCAGGGCCAGGCCCGGACGGTTGATGGCCGGCTCGGCAATGATCCGGTGCATGCCGCGCTGCCCCGCGACGAGTTCCAGCGATAGGCGCTCGGCGCCGCGCTCCAGAAAGCGCGACACGGGCACCTTGGTCAACGGGGGTTTATCGCCCATGACTCGACCGGCCGACGGCGGACGCCGCCGGCCGCTACGCGGCATCTCAGGCCCCATGGCGCGCCTCGACACGCTTCTCCCGCTGCTTGCGCAACTGGCGCGTGACCTTCTCCATCGCCTCGTCGATCGCCGTCACGACGTTCTCCTCGTGCTCGCCGAC
>CAZYRQ010000371.1:0-2640 GCA_964649455.1 uncultured Lentisphaerales bacterium | reverse complement strand
CCCTGGCTGCGCTGCGAGCTGGGCGACGGCACCCGGGCCACCCCCTGCCGGGTGGCGGAGACGGATGTGCGGATCTCCCGCCGCGGAGGGGCCTGGCGGCTCGAGATGAGCAAGCTCGGCTGGCGCGGCCCGGACGGCCGCCTGCTCGACGCCTTCCAGCTCGCGCTGCGCTTCGAGTGCTGGCCCGACGGCACGACCTTCGTCAACGCCTTCTTCCTGGTCGAGAGCACGGAGGCGCCCGAGATCGCCTCGCTCGCGCTGGAGATCCCGCTCGACCTGAGCGGCTACCCCGAGCTCGCGTGGGGCTTCCTCGCCCGGCCCCGCCGCCACCAGGAGAGCACCGACATCCAGAGCGCCGCCCCCGAGCGGTTCCTGCCGCGCGGCGGCGAGCGGCGGTTCGACGGACAGCTCCTGCCGCAGGTCAGCTTCGACGTGGCCGGGCCCGACCGGGCCGCGGCGCACGTCGAGTGCTTTGTCGAGGCGCACAGCACGCTCACGGGGCGCCCGGAGGCGTGCCGCACCGAGATCCTCTGGACAAACGGGCAGCCGCGCCTGCGCTGGAGCTTCCACGTCGGGCGCGGCGGCGCGCACGGGCGCCCCTGGCAATGGCGCAACCAGTTCGGCTGGCTGGTCGCAGCGGCCCCCACACGCCGCCGCCTGCCGCCGCTGCGGATGTTCCAGTACTTCGACAACTACCAGCGCTACCCGACCGACCGCCAGATGGACAAGATCGTCGCGACGGGCGCCGATGTCCTGGTCCTGCACGAGAACTGGCGCATGGACGCGCAGAATGGCGGCGTGCCGTACGACGCCGTCCGCCTGCGGCAGCTCGTCGCCCGCGCCCACGCGGCCGGCCTGCGCATCGCCCTCTACATCCGCGGCAACGAGCATGCCGCCGTCGAGGAGGCCTGCGACTGGTACGGCGCCTTCCTCAAGCCGGGCGACGGGCTCTACATGGACTTCGGCAGTCCCCTGTCGCGCACCCGGCCCCCGGACGAGAACGCCCCCGGCGGCCACGTCCTCTACCGCAGCCACTACCTGGCGATGCGCCAGCGCCGCCGGCTGGTCGGCCCCGACGGGGTACTCTTCAGCCACACGGGTCCCAGTTTCTCCGCCGTGGGCATGACGGACGGGCTCGTGGACGGCTATGTGGCCGGCGAGGGCGAGCGCGGCGTCATGATCCGCGACCGCCGCCACCACGCCTACTTCAGCGCCGCCTCGTCGGTGCCGGGATCGATGTGGACGGCGGCCTTCCCCGAATACGGCACCGCCGCCATGGTGCCCTTCCTCGCGGTCACCGGCCAGTTCCCGCACGTGCCGCTCGGCACGCAGTTCTTCTCCTCGTCGCTGACCCACGCGCAGGAGCCCGGCATCAACGACCGCTACCTCCGCCCCCTCTGGCGTCTCTGGGGCCTGCTGCGCGGCTGCCGCGACCTGGCGGTCTTCAACGACTACAACGGCACCGGCGCGGGCCGCTGCGACGCGCCGTCGACCGGCTTCTCGATGCTGGCCACGGCCGATCGGCGCGCGGCCCTGCTGCTGCTGGCGAACTTCGACGGCGCGCCCCGCGAGGGCCGCGTCGCCATCGACTGGCCGCGGACGGGCGTGGCGCCGACCGCCGGCTGGCGCCTGGCGCCCGGATTCGATGCGCCCGGCGATCCCCTGCCGCTGGCAACCGTCGGCGGCGAATTCACCGCCAGCCTGCCGGCGCACGGCGTGGCGGGCTGGCTGCTGACCTCGGAGCCCGAGGCCTGGCGCGACGCGCTGGCGGCCTACGCGCAGCCCTACCCGCCGCAGGACGCGCACGACCGCGCCTGGCTGGAGGCCATCGAGACCCAGCGGCGCCTGCGCGAGATGCCGCCGCCCTGGCCCGAAGTCTGGATGCGGGTCGCGGTGCAGAACCTCTCGACGCCCTACGAGGAGTCGCTCTGGTGGGATCTCTTCGACAACGCCATGGAACTGGGCACGCTCGACGACGCGGGCACCTTCCGCCATCTGCGCTGGATCACCCGCCACGGACTCGCCGACGCCCAGCCCGACCGTCCCGACTACATCTGGCCGGGCCACGCCTCGCCGTGGATCCCGCTGCGCCCCCTCGCGCCGGCCGGCACCCGGCTGGCGGTGCGTAGCATCCACCTCGGCGAGCCCTTCTACTCCTTCATTGACGTGACGCTCTCGCCAACCGCCGGTTGCGATTCCGCCGCGTATACGCTAACATTCTACAACGAACTGGAACCCCAGCGCGAAGTCCTGCACTGGCGCGTGTGAGCGCGCCGGCCACGGAAAAGGAGAGGCCATGACCATCAAGCAAATCTCGCTGTTTCTCGAGAACAAGCCCGGACACCTGGGCGCCATCTGCCGCACGCTGGCGGACGCCCGGATCAACATCGTCACGCTCTCCCTCGCCGACACGCAGCAGTTCGGCATCGTCCGCCTGATCGTCGAGGAGTGGGAGCGGGCGCAGAAGATCCTCGAGCAGGCGGGCTACATCGTCAATGTCCGCGACGTGGTCGCCGCGACGGTCCGCGACGAGCCGGGCGGCATGGCGGTCCTGCTGGACACGATCCACGCGGCCGGCGTGAACATCGAATACATGTACGCCTTCGCCTTCCGCCGCGGCGAGGAGGCCGTCCTGGTCTT
>CAZYRQ010000370.1:0-2648 GCA_964649455.1 uncultured Lentisphaerales bacterium | reverse complement strand
CCCTGGCCGCCTTCGGCGATCAGGCCGACGAGGGTGATGTCGCCGGGGCGCAGGGTCTGGTGGTAGGCCTGGAGCGCGGGGAGGTTGGCGGCGAACTTGCGCGAGTCCTCGATCCGCTCCCACCAGGTGTCGACCAGTTGCTTGACCGGTTCGTTGAAGCGCGAAAAGAGGGTCAGCGTGCCGGGGCGGGGCTCGAAGAAGACCTGTTTGTGGGCGGCGAGGGGGAGCGCGAGGGGGAGGTCGTGGACGCGGAGCTCGGCCAGGGTGGCGTGGCGGACTTCGCCGGCGGGCGCCGGTGTGGCGGGCTCGCGCCAGGGGATGGCGGCGGAGGCGGGCGGAAGCTGTTCGAGCCGCTTGTCGGGTTCGGTGCGGCTGCCGTCGGGGCGGCGGAGGGGACGGGCCTGGACGAAGCGGAAGCGGTGGCCGGGGGCGGGCGGGGATTTCTGGGCGACGAAGATGGCGGCGTCGACGGTGGCGTCGAAGGGGTCGCATTGGCCGAGCCAGTCGAGCGCGTGGCTCTGGAGCATGGCGCGCATGCGGAGCTTGGAGGCGAGGGTGAAGAAGGTGTCGGAGACGATGAAGCCGAAGCGGCCGCCGTCGCGGAGGATGGCGAAGCCGAGGTCGGTGAAGTGGACGTAGAGGTCTTCGAGATAGCCGGCGCGGCGTTCGAGGGCGTTGCGCATGGCGCGGTTGGCGGGCTCCATGGCGGTGTGGATGGAGACGTAGGGCGGGTTGCCGAGGACGGCGTCGAAGCCGCCGCGTCCGGCGGGCAGGGGGCGGCCGGTTTCGTCGAAGAAGAGGTCGGGGAATTCGAGCTGCCAGTGGAAGGGGAGGAGGGCGGAGCGGCGCTGTTGCAGGTCGGCGGCGAGCGAGCGCATGAAGCGCTTGGCTTCCTTGGTTTCGTCTTTGGGGAGGTCGCCGGGCGCGACGAGGAGGCGGGCGGCGGAGAGGTAGGCCAGCGCGTCGACCGGGAGGCCGTCGAGGGCGGCGATCCAGAGGTCGGAGAGGTCGAAGAAGGGCTGGAGGCGCACGCGGACGGCCTTCCAGAGGTTTTCCTTCTGCTTGACCAGATCCATCTCGGTGCTGGGTTCGTTTTCGATTCGGAGCGTGTCGCGGATGACCTCGCCGAGGACGTTGTGCAGGTTGTCGCCGAGATCGAAGGTCGCCTGGGTGTCGTCGGACAGCGCCGGGAGCGGCGCCTGCCGCAGCTCGGCGGGGGTGACGGCGAGGAGGGCGTTGCCCTGGCGGAGGTGGTGATCGAGGAAGTTGAGCGGCTCGTCGGCCGCGATGCAGGTGAGCCAGAGGGAGAGCTTGGCGAGCTCGACGGCCATGGGGTTGATGTCGACGCCGTGGATGCAGGCCTCGACGACGCGGCGGCGCCAGTAGGCCAGCTCGGCGCGTTCCTGGGAGATGCCGGGCGAGACGGGAATCTTGTGGCGCGCGAGGATTTCGTCGCGGCTGATGCGGCCCTCGCCCTCCGCGACGATCTGGATCGTCATGGGCTGGGTGGTCGGGTGGCCCATGATCTGCTCGGCGAGCCATTCGGTGGCGCGGACGAGGAAGTGTCCGCTGCCCATGGCGGGGTCGACGAGATTGAGCTGCAGGACGGCGAGGGCGAAGGCGTTGGTGCGGCGGCTCTCCTCGGTGCGGGCGTTGAGGGCGCGCTGCACGTCGGGCCGGGCGTCGATCCCGGCGAGCAGCGGGGCGAGCGTCTCGCGGACGAGGAAGCGGACAATCCAGTCGGGGGTGTAGAAGATGCCGCTGCGGTGGTTCTCGCCGTTGGCGTTGCGCAGCTCGAGGCGCGGGCCGACGCGCTCGAAGTGGGCGCCCAGCAGCCCCTCGTAGATGTCGCCGAGCTGGCGGACCTCGAGCGTGCTGTAGTCGATGGCCTCGTCCATGGCGAACTGGCGCTGGCGCTCGCCGGGGCGGGCGGGAGGCTGGGCGAAGACCAACTGGCGGAGGATGTCGGCCAAGGCCTTGTCGCCGATGCGCCATTCCACCAGGCGGGCATGCTGGACGGGGTTGAAGAGGCCGCCGTTGTAGCGGGTGACGCCGAGTGCCTTGTTCTGGGCGGGATGGGTGCCGTTGATGAGGTGGAAGAGGCGGGTCAGGTCGTCGTAGAGGGAGAAAAAGGCGTCGTCCTGGTAGAGCGTGCGGTCGCGCAGGCGGTCGACGAGCCGGGCGAGGGAGAACTCGCGCAGATAGCGGCTTCTGGCGCCGGGGCCGGAGAGGCGGACGGGCAGCAGGTCGCGGCTTTCGGCGTAGAGGATGAAGAGGAGGCGGTAGAGGAAGATGAGGGCGTTCTCGTAGACGGCGGGGAAGTCGGCTTCGGCCAGGTGGTTGTCGGGGCAATCGACGAAGGCGCTGCCGAGATCCTCGAGCACGCCGAAGATCCGCTTGCGCAGGTTGGTTTCCAGATCGGCCTGCGCCCGGAGCGACTGCTCGCGGATGTGGTCGAGAAAACAGGCGCCATCCCCGGCCCGTTCAAAGGCGACGGCGCGGAAAAGGGTGAAGAAGAGCTGGAAATCGGCTTCGGAACAGACCTGGCCATCGTGGACCAGGTGGAAGACGAAGCAGGCATCCACGGCGGCCTGCTCGGTATAGAGGCGCCACTCGTTGCCGTTGGTCAGGATGGCCCAGGAGAAGAA
>CAZYRQ010000369.1:0-2665 GCA_964649455.1 uncultured Lentisphaerales bacterium | reverse complement strand
AGGGCGTGGCGGTCGTGCAGCACGCGGAAGTAGACCAGCGGCCGGTGGCTGCCGCCCCGGGCGTGCCAGTGCCCGATCTGCCCGACCTCGGCTCGGCCCCAGCCGGCGGGGCGCGTGCCAACCTCCGCCGCGAGGGAGGGCGGACGGTTGGTGTGGTGGATCGTGTAGCGGGGGCTCCGTGAGTCGCTCATGGTCGCTTCCTTTTCCAGCGCACGCCGGGCCTACTGGATCTCCTTCAACGAATAGTTGCGGCTGCCGAGTCCGAACTCGTGCAGGTATTCGATCACAGCAAAGGGATCCTTGCCGTGGATGCGCTCAAAGAGGTGACCGTGGCTGCCCAGTTCCCATCCCTGTGGGAGCGAGCCCGGAATCAGATCCTCCGCGCGGATGAAATCCAGGGTTGCCTGCTCGATGGCCACGATGTCGCGCCCCGCGAGGATGCCGATGTCGGGCACGAGGCTCGGCGTGGACATGCCCCAGCAGTCGCAGAAGATGGTGATGTTCGTCAGCAGGTTGATGAAGAGCCGCCGCTCGGGCGCGAAGTTCTCCAGCACGGCCCGGGTGGTGAGCGCCATGCCGCGCTGGAAGTCGCGGTAGCCGCCGCCCTGCATCGTGATCGCCTTTTGCGGGCAGATGAGGACGCAGTGCTGGCAGAACTTGCAGTTGTGGTAGAAGACCTCGAACTGGCCGGCCTCGTTGAACGAGATCGCCTGGTTCGGGCAGTTCTCCTCGCAGACCTTGCAGTGCGTGCAGCGCGCGGCGTCCCAGATCAGCCCGCCCTCCAGCGCGTGGATGCGGCCGCGCGTCTTCTGGTTGACGCAGCCCATCGAGAGGTTCTTCGAGGCGCCGCCGAAGCCGCAGGCGCCATGCCCCTTGACATGCGAGAAGTCGACCAGCACCTCGGCGTCCAGCACCTCGCCGCCGATCGCGACGGATGTGAAGCCGCCGAGCGGCGGATTCACCGGCCGCGTGTAGACGAACGTGTCGAACACCCCGGAGATCGAGACGATCGGGCAGCCCACGGTCTCCGTGGTGTAGCCGCGCTCGGCCGCCGACCGGACGGCACCCGGCGAGTCCGCGATGAACACCAGCTTCGCCCCGGCCTCGCGCAGCTTGCGCACGAGGATGCGGGTGAAGAAGGGATGGATCGTCGTGTAGCCGGTGCCGCCGCCTAGATGCATCTTGACGCAGACAGACCGCGATTGCACGACGGCGCCCAGGTCGAGCGCCTCCAGCATCCGCTCCCACTTCGCACCGATTGAGTTGACCGGCTCCAGGTTCTTCGGCGCATAGCGCGCCAGCAGCAGTTCAGTCATGGGATCCTCAGGGTTGTTCCAAGGTGCGTGTGACGCACACAGCCATTTCGGCCAAAAACCGCGGCACGCCGAAACCCTCGGCATGCGCCCGGATGGCGCCAGGGTTCCAGGTGGTCTCCGCCGCACGCGCGACGGCCTCAGCCAGCGACTCCACAGTCTGTTCGTCGAAGAAGCGTCCGCTGATACCCTCGACCACAGTCTCCGTCGCGCCGCCGCGGCGGAAAGCCACCACCGGCCGCCCGCAGGCCATCGCCTCGAGCGGCACGATGCCGAAGTCCTCTTCGCCCGGGAAGAGCAGCAGGCGGCAGTGGCGGTAGAGCTCCCGCACCTCCGCGTCGCCGCGCCAGCCGAGGAACGCGACGTTGTCGCCCGCGAGCGCGCGCAGGCGCGCGGTCTCCGTGCCGGTGCCGACGATCTTGAGCGTCCGTCCGGGCATGCGACGGTAGGTCTGTACCGCGAGGTCGATGCGCTTGTAGGGCACGAGGGCTGAGACGATCAGATCGTAGCGTCCGGCCTCCGGCGCCCCGGGCGCGGGCGTGTAGTGATCGGTATCGACCGGAGGATGGACGACATCGCTCTCGCGTCCGTAGAAACGGGCGATGCGCGCCTGCACGTGGCGGCTGATGGCGACGAAGCGGTCGACCTCCGCGCTGGTCTCCCGGTCCCAGCGCCGGAGGTGCGCGAGCAGGGGCGCGGCCAGCCGGGCGCGCGCCGGGCCGAGGTACTCGCGCGGAAAGAGCCAGGCGTAGCGCATCGGCGTGAAGCAGTAGCAGAGATGGCGCATGCCGGGGGTTTTGCGGAACGCCTTGGCGACGCAGTGGCTCGTGGTCAGGAGCAGGTCGCCAGGCGGCAGCCGGAGCGCCCGCGCGGCAGACCCCATGAAGGGCAGCAGATAGCGGTAGTGGCGCATCACGCCGGGAAATTGCTGCAGGCGCGAGGTGATCAGCGGGTGGTTACGGATGACGGGGCTCACCCGCGACGGATCGCCGAAGAGCACGGCGACCGGGGCCATGGGAAACGCCGCACAATGATGCTCGAGCACGCGCTCGCCGCCGCGCATGCCCGTGAGCCAGTCGTGGCCGAGCACGACCCGTCGCCCCGCCACCGCCTCAGTGAGGGGGTTCACGCCGGTACCTCCCCCAGGCCGAGGACGCGACGGTAGAGATCACGCGTCTGACGCGCGGTCTGCTGCCAGTCGAAGTCGCGCGCCCGCGCCAGTCCGGCCTCGATCAGGCGCGCGCGCAGGGCTTCGTCGCACAGCACCTCGCGCATGGCATCCGCCAGCGCCTGCGTGTCGCCCACCGGCACCAGGCGCGCCGCCGGCCCGGCGATCTCGGGCTGGGCGCCGC
>CAZYRQ010000368.1:0-2666 GCA_964649455.1 uncultured Lentisphaerales bacterium | reverse complement strand
CCAATCCACCGGTCGAAAAGATGGGGAAACGTGGTGCTGCTGGGGTGTGCAGAAACGACCAGCCGCATGCGAACGGCAGGACTACCCAAAATCGGGTGCCGAACGATGGGATGCGGCGGGGAATGCGGCTTGCATCCGCAAGCGAAATGTGACATGTTTTCAACTTACGGTCGGCAAGTGAAAGCAGGTTTGAATGGCAATCAAGAAATCAGAGCTCTACAGTTCGCTCTGGGCTGGCTGCGACGAGCTGCGCGGGGGGATGGACGCCTCGCAGTATAAAGACTACGTGCTTGCCCTGCTGTTCATCAAGTACGTCAGTGACCGCTACGCCGGCGTCCCCTATTCGCCGATCACCGTGCCAGCGGACGCCAGCTTCAAGGCGATGACCGCCCTCAAGGGAAAGCCGGACATCGGCGACCAGATCAACAAGCGGATCTTCGGCCGGCTGACCGAGGCCAACCAGCAGCTCTCCCGCTCCGATTTCCCCAACTTCAACGACCCCGTCAAGCTGGGCGACGGCAAGGAGATGGTCGACCGGCTGACGAACCTGATCGCCATCTTCGAAAACCCGGCCCTCGACTTCTCCAGGAACCGCGCCGGCGGCGACGACCTGCTGGGCGATGCCTACGAATACCTGATGCGCCACTTCGCCACGGAAAGCGGCAAGTCCAAAGGGCAGTTCTACACCCCGGCCGAAGTCAGCCGCATCATGGCCCGGCTCATCGGCATCCGCGGGGACAAGACCACCAACGCCACCACCGTCTATGACCCCACCTGCGGCTCGGGCTCGCTGCTGCTCAAGGTCGCCGACGAAGCCACGGCGAAAGTCACCCTCTACGGGCAGGAGAAGGACGCGGCCACCAGCGGTCTGGCGCGCATGAACCTGATCCTGCACAACTGCCCCACCGCCCTGGTGATGCAGGGCAACACGCTGGCCAATCCGCTCTTCAAGGAGGGCGACCGCCTCAAGACCTTCGATTACGTGGTGGCCAATCCGCCGTTCTCGGACAAGCGCTGGAGCAACGGGGTCGATCCGCTGAACGATCCCTACGACCGCTTTGCGCCCTTCGGCGTCCCGCCTGCCAAGCAGGGCGACTACGCCTACCTGCTGCACCTCGTGCGCTCGCTCAAGAGCACGGGCGCCGGGGCCTGCATTCTGCCGCACGGCGTCCTCTTCCGCGGCAACTCCGAAGCCGAGATCCGCCGCGCCCTCGTCCGCAAGGGCTATATCAAGGGGATCATCGGTCTGCCGCCCAACCTCTTCTACGGCACCGGCATCCCCGCCTGCATCGTCGTGATCGACAAACGCCACGCGCAGGCCCGCAAAGGGATCTTCATGATCGACGCCAGCGGCGGCTTCGCCAAGGACGGCCCGAAGAACCGGCTGCGCGACCAGGACATCCACCGCATCGTCGATGTCTTCAACCGCTGCGCCGATGTCCCCAAGTACGCCCGCATGGTCGCGGTCGAGGAGGTCGAGCGCAACGACTTCAACCTCAACCTGCCGCGCTACATCGACAGCTCCACCCCCGAGGACATCCAGGACATCGCCGGCCACCTGCGCGGCGGCATCCCCGCACGCGACATCGACGCCCTCGCCGACTACTGGACGGTGTGCCCGGGGCTGGAACGGGCGCTCTTCAAAACCACGCGCAAGGGCTACCTGACACTCAAGGTTGACGTGGCCGAGGTGCGCGCCACCATTTTCGGCCATCCGGAGTTCGCCGGGTTTTCAGGGGACTTGGGGGACGTATGGGACGCATGGCAAAAGAAGGTGAGTAAGCGGTTGAAGACGCTGAAACCCGGCTTCGTGCCGAAGGCGCTGATCGCCGAGCTGTCGGAGGGACTGCTGGCGCATTACGCCTCCAGGCCGCTCATCGACCCCTACGACATCTACCAGCACCTGATGGACTACTGGACCGAGACCCTGCAGGACGACGCCTACCTCATCGCCGCCGACGGCTGGAAGGCCGAAACCAGCCGCATCGTCGAGAAGGACAAGCGGGGCAGGGAGCGCGACAAGGGCTGGACCTGCGACCTCGTGCCCAAACCGCTGGTCGTTGCCCGCTTTTTCGCCCGCGAACAGGCCGCGATCGACACCCTCACGACCGAGCTGGAGCAGGTCACCGCCCGGCTGGCCGAACTGGAGGAGGAGCACGGCGGCGACGAGGGCGCCTTTGCCGAACTGGACAAGGTCAACCGGGCCGAGGTGGCACGGGCGCTGCGGGAGAACGGAGCCGATGACCATGCCGCCGTCTGGCGCCAGTGGCTGGAGCTGAGCGGGGAGGAGGGCGAACTGAAGCGGCGGATCAGGGACACCGAGGCCGACCTGGACGCCCTGGCCTACGCCAGGTATGCCCGGCTGACCGAGGCGGAGATCCAGGCGCTGGTGGTCGACGACAAATGGCTCGCCACCCTCGCCGCCGCCGTCCGGGGCGAGGTCGACCGCGTCAGCCAGCGCCTGGCGCAGCGCGTGCGCGAACTTGCCGAACGCTACGCCGCGCCCCTGCCGCGCCTGAGCGCCCGCGTCGCCGAACTGGAAGCCAGGGTCGGCAGGCACCTGGCCAAAATGGGGTTTGAGGCATGAGCCGGCAACCCGCCACGCCGGGCGGCGCATACCCGCTCGTCCTCTTCACCTCGCCGGACGGGGCCGTGACCGTACCCAC
>CAZYRQ010000367.1:0-2668 GCA_964649455.1 uncultured Lentisphaerales bacterium | reverse complement strand
GCGGCTGGCCGCGCGATCCTTCGCCGGTTCCGTTTCCCACAATCGTGTGATGAACGCCTGTCCGAGAGCCTTTGTCGAGGGTCGATGCCCCAAGGTGGCGCAGGCCTTCCTACCTGCGCTTGGCGGCTCGCTGTCGCGTCGGAGTCCCGCCTTCAGGCGGAAGTTCTTCAGGGGCTTCAGCCCCGTGTACCAGCCCGGTTGCCGCGTACTCGGGCCTGAAGGCCCTTGTTTGCTTCCGGCTAAAGGGTCTGTCGATTTACCCGCGCAGCGCCGAATGTCTTTAATCAGGAAATCAAGAAATCAGGAAATTCATGAACAAATCGAGCCCCTTCCTGCCTTCCTGATTTCCAGATTAGCCTGCGCGGGGAATACATCAACACTCCCTAAAGCCGGTACTCCGAGAGGGAAGGCAAGTCGCAAAAAAATCTGGTCCGAGAAACCTGCGTTCGACAAAGCTTACGACAAAGCTCGCGACAAAGTTGTGTCCCGACTGACCCCACTGAACCCTGCCCCCACCCCATGCGCAACCCTCCCCTGATGGTTCATTTCGGCGCCGGCAACATCGGCCGCTCGCTCGTCGGTACGCTCTTCTCGCGCGCCGGTTACGAGATCCTCTTCGTCGACGCGGCGCCCGACATCGTCGCGGCACTGCAGCAGCGGCACGGCTACCGCGTGGTCGTCAAGGACGACCTGCCGCCCGGCGCGCCCGCGGTGCTGGAGGTGCGGGGCGCGGATGCCATCGACGCGCGCGACGGCGAGGCCGTCGCCGAGTCCGTGGCGCGCGCCGACCTGATCGGCACCTCGGTCGGTGCCAACGTCCTGCCTATCGTGCTCCGCTCGATGGCCCCGGGCCTGGCGCGCCGCACGCGGCCCGTCTCGATCCTCTTCTGCGAGAACCTCCACGGCGTCATCGAGCTTGCCCGGCAGACGCTGGGAGCGAACCTGCCCGCGGGCTTCGACCTGGCCGGGCGCGTCGGCCTGGTCGCGACCAGCATCGGCAAGATGGTGCCGATCATGCCGGCCGAGGTCCGCGCGCGCGACCCGCTCGAGGTCTGGGGCGAGGCCTACAACCGGATCATCGCCGACCGCCAGGCCTTCGTCGGCCCCGTGCCCGAGCTCGAGGGGCTCGACCTGAAGGCCAACTTCCGCGCCTATGTCGACCGCAAGCTCTACATCCACAACCTGGGCCACGCGGTCTGCGCCTGCTTCGGCTACCTCCACGGCTGCACGCGCATCGCCGAGGCGATGGCCCTCGGAGAGGTGGCCGGCGCCGCCCGCGCCGCGATGGAGGCCAGCGCCCGCGCGCTGACGATCCGCTACCCCGGTGAATTCACGGATGCCAACCAGGCGGAACACGTCGCGGATCTGCTGCGGCGCTTCCGCAACCAGGCGCTGGGCGACACCGTCTTCCGCGTGGGCCGCGACCTGCCGCGCAAGCTGGCCGGGGATGACCGGTTCGTCGGCGCGCTGCGGCTCGTCCGGGAGACCGGCGGCGACACCGCGCCCATCTGCAGGGGCATTGCCGCCGCGCTGCACTTCGCGGCCGCCGACGAGCAGGGGAAGCGCTTCGCGCCCGACGACGACGTCCGCGCCCGCGTCGCGCGCGAGGGCGTCGCCGGCTTCCTGACGGCGCATGCCAAGCTCGATCCGGTGGCCGATGCCGGCGAGTTGGCGCTGATCAACCGCCTGTACCGCGAGCTCGCGCCGCCGGCGGCTGAGAGTGATGGATAATGCGACCTCAATGCGACTTTTCAAATCTGGAACTCAGGAAAGCAGGAAATGAAGGTCACATTCCTGATTTCCTGGTTTCCAGATTAATTTGCAGCTTGAAGATAACAGCTGTCGCTGCTGTCGAAACGCAGGGAGATGCGTGATGGCGGCGGTACTGACACGGCTGGTGCAGATGGAGGTGGTGCCCGGGGCGCCGCGCGACAACACGCGCCGCATGCTGGCGGCCCTCGACCGGGCGCGCGCCGACGGGATCGCGCTGGTGGTCTTTCCCGAACTGGCCATTCCCGGCTGCCTGCTCGGCGACGCCTGGGAGCGTCCGGCCTTCCTGCGCGAGTGCGAGGCGTGCGGCGAGGAACTGCGCGCCGCCTCGCGGGATCTGGTCGCGGTCTTCGGCAACGTCGCCGTCGACTGGACGCGCCGCAACGAGGACGGGCGCGCGCGCAAGTACAACGCGCTCTTCTTCGCCGAGGACGGCCGGTGGCTGGCCCCGGAGGGGGCCGACCTGCCGGTGGCCGTCAAGACGCTGCAGCCCAACTACCGCGCCTTCGACGACACACGCCATTTCTTCGACACGCGGCGGCTGGCCGTGGAGCGCGGCGTGCCGGCGGCGGCGCTGATCGCGCCGGTAATCACCCGCCGCGCAGGACGCCTGGGCGGCCTGGTGTGCGAGGATGCCTGGGAGGGCGACTACGCGATCTCCCCGGGGAGAATCCTGGCGGCGAAGGGGGCCGAACGCCTGATCGTCGCGAGCTGCTCGCCCTTCACGCGCGGCAAGCCCGGCAAACGGTTTCGCGTCTGCCAGTCGCTGGCGCAGGCGGTGCAGGCGCCGGTTCTCTACGTCAACAACACGGGCGTGCAGGAGATCGGCAAGACGGTCTACGTGTTCGATGGCGGCAGCGGGATCTACGATGCCGCGGGTCGGGTGACCGAGGGCCTG
>CAZYRQ010000366.1:0-2668 GCA_964649455.1 uncultured Lentisphaerales bacterium | reverse complement strand
ACAACCGTGCCGTCCGTGCCGGACACCGCGATGAAGACGAGCCCGACGGGCTTGGCCGCGGTGGCGCCGCCCGGTCCCGCGATGCCCGTGGTCGCGACGCCCCAGTCGCTCCCGAGACGCGCGCGCACGCCCTCGGCCATGGCCGCGGCGCAGGGGGCGCTCACCGCGCCCTCCGTCTCCAGCAGCGAGGCCTCGACGCCCAGCAACGACTGTTTGATGGCGTTGGCGTAGGCCACGACCGCGCCGCGGAAGACCGCGGAGGCGCCGGGACAATCGGTCAGGCGCGCCGCGACCAGGCCGCCGGTGCAGGACTCGGCGCAGGCGAGGGTCTGTTTCGCCTGCGCCAGGATCCGGATCACCTGCTCGGCCGCGGCCATCGCGCTACTCGATGACGGCCAGCGGCTGGCCCTTGTTGACGATGGCGCCGTGCTCGACGAGGAACTTGACGATCTTGCAGTCGCGCGGGGCCTTGATCTCGTTGAAGAGCTTCATGGCCTCGACCACGCAGACCGTCTCGCCGGCCTTGCGCGCGGCGCCGGGTTCGGCGAAGCTGGGCTTGCCGGGGCCCGGCGTGCGGTAGAAGGTGCCGTTGAGCGGCGCCTTGATCGTCTCGCCCTGCGGTTCCGCCGGCGCGGCTGGTGCGGCGGGCGCCGGGGTCGCGGGCGCGGCGGTCGTCGCGGGTGTTGGCGCCGGCAGGTTGTCGGGCGACACCGCCACCCCGCCCATCTGCTGGAACAGACGGCTCAAGGTGCGGCCGATCTCGGCGAGGCGCCGGGTCTCGTCGTCGGCCGGCACCGCCGCGGAAGCGGACGGCGCCGCCACCGCCGCGGCGGGCTGCTGCTCCTGTTCCGCCGGCGAGGGCGGACGCTCCGCCTCGGGCAGCGCGCGCCACTTGAAGTAGCCCAGGGCCACCTCGGGGAAGATGCAGTAGGAGAGGATATCCTCCTCGGCCTGGACCAGCTTCGGATCGATCTGGCCCGCGGCTTCGGCCAGGCCGGGCTTGAGGAGGTCGGCCGGCCGGCAGGTCACGGGCTTCTCGTCCTTCAGGATCTTCCGGGCCACCTTCGGGTCGATCGGCGCCGGCGAACGGCCATAGAGGCCCTTCACATAGTCGCGCGTCTCCTGCGGCACCATGCCGTAGCGCTCGCCGCCGATGACGTTGAGTACGGCCTGGATGCCGACGATCTGGCTCGTGGGCGTGACCAGCGGGGGGAATCCCATGTCGGCGCGCACGCGCGGCAGCTCCTGGAGCACCTCGTCGAGGCGGTCGAGCGCGCCCTGCTGCTGGAGCTGCGAGCGGAGGTTCGAGATCATGCCGCCGGGAATGTGGTGTTCCAGCACGTTGACATCGACGAACTCGGTCGCCCCGTGGTTCGGCTCGCGCTGCGGCTTGAGCCGGCGGAAGTGCTGGTTGACCTCGTGCACGGCCTGCATGTCGAGGCCGGTGTCGTAGCCCGCCGCGGTCAGGACGGCATGCAGCGTCTCCACCGGCGGCTGCGAGGCGCAGCCCGACATCGAGGCCACGGCGCAGTCGACAGCTTCGGCGCCGTGCTGCACGGAGGCCAGGTAGGCGGCCACCGCCATGCCGCTGGTCATGTGCCCATGGAGCTGGATGGGGATCTTCACGCCCTTGACCAGCGCCGAGGTGAGCTCCTCGGCCGCGGCGGGCGTCAGGATGCCGGCCATGTCCTTGATGCAGACCGAGTCGGCGCCGAGCGCCTCCATCTCGCGGGCCAGCTTGACGTAGGCCTCGACCGTGTGGACGGGGCTGAAGGTGTAGCTGATGGTCCCCTGCGCATGCGCCCCGGTCGCCTTGACCGCGCGGATGGCATGCTCCAGGTTGCGGGTGTCGTTGAGCGCATCGAAAATGCGGAAGATGGCGATGCCGTTGGCGGCGGCCAGCTCGACGAACCGCTTGAGGACGTCATCGGGATAGTTGCGATAGCCCAGGATGTTCTGGCCGCGCAGCAGCATCTGCAGCGGCGTCTTGCAGCGGGCCTTGATCTGGCGCAGCCGTTCCCAGGGATTCTCCCGCAGGAAACGGAGGCAGACGTCGAAGGTCGCGCCGCCCCAGCATTCGAGCGAGTAGTAACCCGCCCGGTCGATGGCGTCGAGGATGGGGAGCATGTCCTCCATCCGCATGCGCGTGGCCCAGAGCGACTGGTGCGCGTCGCGCAGCGTGGTGTCGGTGATGTGAATCCGGGGACGGGGCGCCCGGCCGGTGCTGGCCGGACGTGTGGCCGTTGCTTTTGCCATAAAAAAGGTGTCCTTTCGAAAGGGATGATTGAGGGACCGCGAAGCGCTCAGCGCCCCATGGCCGCGAACTTGTCGTAACGTTTTGCCACCAGCGTGTCGGTTGGCAGCGCCATCAGCGGCGCCAGCGCATCGAGGACGGCGCCCTTGACGGCGGTGATCGTGGCCGCGGGGTCGGTGTGCGCGCCGCCGGCCGGCTCGGGCACGATGGCATCGATGATCCCGAGCTTGAGCAGCGCATCCGAGGTGATCTTGAGCGCTTCGGCCGCCTCGGGGGCCTTCTTGCCGTCGCGCCAGAGAATCGATGCGCACCCTTCCGGGGAGATGACGGAGTAGACGGCGTTCTGCAGCATGAGCACGCGGTCGCCCACGGCGATGCCGAGCGCGCCGCCGCTGCCGCCTTCGCCGGTGACCA
>CAZYRQ010000365.1:0-2668 GCA_964649455.1 uncultured Lentisphaerales bacterium | reverse complement strand
CCGGCCGCCGCCCGCAGCCGCCGCGAGGCGCTGCCCATCGGCACGGCCGCCGCGCAGGCGAGGAACATCGTCCAGAAGGGGAGCAGGTAGCGCGGCATCGGCAGGTGGGCCAGGGTGTGCGGCAGGTAGCCGGCCAGGAAGAGCGCCATCAGGGCCGGGGGCAGCGCGGCGCGCCAGCGCGGGGCGTGGCGCCAGGCGCGCGCCCAGATCCAGAGACCGGTCGCCACGCCGACCGCGACGAAGAGCCAGCCGGCGCGCTGCACGGCGAGGTGGCCGTCGGTGTTCCATTCGAAGAAGTTGGGCAGGCCCTCCGTGACCATGATGCGGTAGCTGGCCGCGATCCAGGCGCCGTCCAGGTGCCAGTCGAGCGTCTTGGCTGGCGCGGTGCGGCGAACCGCGAGCGCCAGGACGGGACTGGCCGCCAGCAGGAAGCCGCACGCGCCCGGGAGGCAGGCGGCGAGGAGCCGGGGATGGAACCGGTGGCGGCGGAAGTGGACGAGGAGGGGAATGCCGGCCGCGAGGAGATAGGGCGCGATCAGGGCGTTGGTCCAGAAGGCCAGGCCGCCCGCCGTGCCCAGCAGCGCCATCCACGCGGCCAGCCGGCCGCCGCGCGCGTCGCGGGCCTCGATCTCGACGGCCAGCCAGAGGATCAGCGTGCCCAGCGTCAGGAAGGCGCCGTAGGAGTTGTAGGGCGTGTGCGTGTACCAGGAGGTCAGGCGGTCGGGAAAGGCGCAGAGCAGGGCGGCCGCGAGGCCCGCCCGCGGGCCGGCCAGACGCTGGAAGAGCCGCCAGGAGAGCCAGACCCAGAGGCCGGCCAGCAGGGCGGTCGGCAGGACCAGGGTGGTCAGGGAGACGCCGAAGAGGCGGAAGGAGAGGGCCGTCAGATAGGCCAGCGGGGCGCCGGAGTAGCTGAAGCCGTAGAGGAAGAGCGGGCGCTCCCCCTTCAGGATGTTGAGCGCCATCAGGGCCAGCGTGCCCGTGTCCGTGGTCAGGATGAACTGATGGGCCGCCAGCAGCAGCCGGTGCGCCACCGCGGCCAGGGATAGGGCGATCGCCCAGATGCCGCAGGCGCGCGCGCTGAAGAGGCGGTTCATGCCGGTCTACCCTGCCCGCCGGTAGGCGCCCATCCGGTAGCGCGCCACCACCCGCAGCACGCGCAGGCCGTAGGGGATGGAGCGCAGGTGGGAGACCTCGTCGCCGTAGTGGGTCGGGATCGGCGTCTCGCGGATGCGGAACCCGTGCGCCCGCGCGAGGGCGATCATCTCCAGGTCGAAGTCGAAGGAGCCGCTCAGCCCGCGCCACGGCACGGCCTCCAGGAAGCGCCGCGCATAGGCCATGTAGCCGCTGTGGTACTCGGCCAGCCGCAGGCCGAAGGCGCGGTTCTCGATCCAGGTCAGGGCGCGGTTGGCGACGTACTTGTAGCGCGGCATGCCGCCCGCCAGGGCGCCGCCGCCGAGCAGGCGCGAGCCCTGCACCAGGTCGGCCTCGCCCACGTCGAGGGGCGCGAGCAGGTCGGGGAGCGACTCGGGGGCGTACTGGCCGTCGGCATGCAGCACGGCCACCCCGTCGGCCCGCTCCTCGAGCGCCGCCTCCAGGAGGCTCTTCAGCGCGCCGCCGTAGCCGCGGTTGGCCGCGTGCCGCAGCGGACGCACGAGCGGCGAGGCCGCCGCCAGCCGCGAGAGAACCTCCCAGGTCTGGTCGCGGCTGCCGTCGTCGACCACGATGATGCGGGCGAGGCGCGGCATCACGGCCGCCGGCAGGCGCCGGAAGACCCCTTCCAGCGTCAGTGCCGCCTGGTAGGCGGGGATGACGACTACGGGACGTTCGAGCATGGCGTGGTGCGGCCCGCCCGGCGCGATTCACGGACATAGTATTCCATTGTCCGCTCGACCGTCTCCCGGACCGAAGACCGCGGCTGCCAGCCGAGGAGCGTCTGCGCCTTGGCGATGTCGGGAATGCGGCGGTCGGAGTCGTCGTAGCCCTCGCCGTAGAAGTCGCGTCCGGAGATCTCGGCAATCGTCGCCCGCGGCTCGCCGGAACGGCGGAAGCGCGCGTCGTAGATGTCGCGCATGAGTTCCGCCAGGCCGCGGATGCTGATCTCGTTGCCGCGGGCGCCGACGTTGAAGATCTGGCGGCGGGCGGCATCCGGCCGGTCGACGATGCGCGCGAGGCAGTCGATGGCGTCGTCGATGTAGGTGTAGGTCCGGCGCTGCCGGCCGCCGTCGACGAGCTGCATCGTGCCGCCGGTCAGGAGCGCCTCCATGAAGTAGGAGAAGACCCGCGGCAGGCCGCCCTCCTGCTCGGAGGGCAGGTAGTCGATGCGCGGGCCGATGAAGTTGAAGGGGCGCACGATCGTGTAGTCGAGCCGGTCCTCCAGCCCATAGGCGTGCAGCACGCGCTCGAGCAGCGCCTTGGCCGAGGCGTAGATCCAGCGGTGCTTGCCGACGGGCCCCATGATCATCGGGCTCGTCTCCTCGCTGAAGGTCGCGTGGCGCGGATCCTCGGGATCCTTGAGCGCGTCGCCGGCCACGCCGGCGAGGCTCTTGCCGTAGACCTCGCACGAGGAGAACTGGATCAGGCGCCGGCCGTGGCGCACGCAGGCCTCGGCGATGCGCAGGTTCTCGGTGAAGTTGAGCCGGAAGATCTCGCGCGGCATGCGGACATAGAG
>CAZYRQ010000364.1:0-2671 GCA_964649455.1 uncultured Lentisphaerales bacterium | reverse complement strand
ACTTCGCCCGCCGGCTCTACGGGATGCAGCCCTACAAGGCCGGGTACGATGTCGTGGGCAACCACACCTGGTGGAAGCGCTGCCAGTGGAACGACATCGCCCAGAACTTCGAACCCACCTACCGCAATCTCAACATCGCCTACCTGACGCGTGGGAACGTGCTGGACACCCTCCAGTGGGAAGGCTGTCGCGAAGGACTCGACGACGTACGCTACGCCACCCTCCTGCAGATACTCGCCCACCAGGCGCTGTCGAGCGCGCGCAGCGAAGTAGCGCTGCGCGGGCGCCTGGCCCTCGGCTCGCTGGCGTATTGGGACGCCGACCGCGGCGACATGGACGCCTGCCGCGTGGAATGCATCCGCCACATTCTCGAACTGCAAAGCCTCATGAAGGAGGGGCAGCCATGAAGAGTCCCCTGATTCGTCGGCCGCTGCTGGTGGCCCTGATCGCGATTTCCGCCGCCCGTCTGGCCGGCGCCGAAGCCGAACCGGAGCCCGTGGCCGCCATTCAGGCGATCACCAACCGCGCCGCGCGCGGCAGCGCCTGGGTCAAGCACCTCTCCGGTGTGGCCGAACGTTCCATCCCGCAGGCCGTGGAACTCCTCGCATTCGCCACGAACAGCCTGACGGGCAACCAGCTCGCGGATATCTACTCCCGCCTGGCCGTGCTGGCCGTCTCGCAGACCTCCACTCCGGATCAGGTGACGGCCTTCATCCGGTCGCTTCTCGACGTGCGGGAGGCCGACGATCTCACGGACGCCGGCCGCGAACGTCTGGAGACCTACAAAACCGGACGCCTCTTCCGCACCTTGTCCGAGATGACGGCCAGTCGAACCGGCGATCCGGACCTGGCCTGCCGTTTGTTCGAGGAGCACCGTGCCCGCCTGAACGCCGATCAGATCGCGTCGCTCGAAGCCGACCTCCTGATCGTGTTGGCGAACGAAGGCGACCGCGAGCGCTTCACGCGCGACCTGGAGGCCTACCGCAAGGCCCCACTCGCCGGGAGCCGGCTGGAAGGCCTCGCGCGCATCGCCCGCGCGATTCAGACCCTCGACAACGACTGGGCCGAGAGACTCCTGCGCGACGCGCTGGCGGAACCGTCGCTCTCCGGGACGCAGCGCCTGACGCTTCTGGGCGCGTTGGCCAACGTGGCTTTCAGCCGCGGCGAGCAGGTGGAGGGCTACCCGCGCTGGAAGGCGGTTCAGCTCGAGATCCTTGCGCTGGCCGACCGCGGCGAGGTGCCCCTGCACCTGAACCTGCTGCCCTTCGGACGGGCCTATGAATTTGGTGACCTCGGGTTAGCCGCGGACCTCGTCCGGCGCGCGCTCGTGGTGGAGCCGGGCGCCTCCGCCGTGCGGCTGGCCGCTGCGCAGGGTGCCTTCCTTACGAACGATCTGCCGACGGCGACCGACCATATCGAGGCCGCCCTGAAGGATGCGCGCCTGCGGCCGGACGCGCGGAAAGACGCCGAGGCCCTCCTGTTCCTCGCCAGGGGCCAGAGTGTTGCCGAATTGGATCGCGGTTTCTCGGATGGGGCGCCCGCGCCGGAGGAGAAGCTGCGGATACTCTACCGCGTCTCCGAATTTCTGTTCCGGTGCCGGCAGTATGACCTCTGCCGCGCGATCCATGCGGAAGTCACCAACAACCTCTTTCTGCCGATCGAACCCAAGACCTTCACGGTGCGCTATGTGCCGCGGGCACCCCAGACTGCGGAGGGATGGAGTCACGACCCTTCCTACCGCGACTGGGAACGGATGGAGACGCGGTTCGTTCCCCATGGCGACTTGATGGACTACAGCCTGGAGGCCGACATCAACCGCCGGCTGAAGAGCGCCGTCCAGCCCAAGATCCCGGACGGATACCGGACTGGCCTCTTCTTCCTGTGCGACGACGAGGGACTCCACATCTATGTGCGGGCGGACGATCCGCATGTTGACGAGATCGTTTCGCACCAGCGGTTGGGCGGAAACTTGGACATCAACTTCAAGGCTGGCGACGGCAACGCCCCCTACAATATCTGGTTCCGGAATCTTCCCGACGCCACCGGCGGCTACATCGTGGACTGGGCTTCGCCCTCCGCGACCTACGCGTTGTCGCGGGATGTCTTTCGGCGCGACGCAGCGATCACATCCGAGGGACTCGTGGCACATATCCTCGTGCCCTGGCCCTACTTCTGCAGACAGCTTCCGTTCGACGGCTACGACTGGCGCTTCGGCATGGTACGCTCCGTGCCCGGCGTGGGGAAACAGGCGCTCACGGGCAACCACCAGGAGTTCGGACGGCTCCTGCGTTTGCAATTCGACGTGTTCCCAGAGCAGCGCCTCGCGTTGAAACGCCGGGTGGCCCTCCGGGTCTTCAACGACTACAGCCGCCTGCGCCAGGATCGTGGCGGGTTGTTACTCGAATGGAAGGACGATGCCCTCGGCGCCCCGGACTTCTTCGCCGCGGAGATCGAGCCCCTGATGCGCGACCTCGACGCGGCCGGGGCCCGGTTGACAAGCGGCAAACCACTCGAAGACCGCGAGGTTGACGGTTTCTTCGCGACCTTTGTTCCCACCTGGCAAAACATCCAGTATGTCGTCGCCGATAAGCGCGCCGCCTTCCTGCGGAATCAGTTTTTTGAGACCACGGGGAAATGACTGGGTCGTTTCTTGTAAGGCGAGAATCAGCGC
>CAZYRQ010000363.1:0-2676 GCA_964649455.1 uncultured Lentisphaerales bacterium | reverse complement strand
GCCCGCAGGCCGGCGTGGCGCGCGACGTGCCCGGCGGGCAGTACGTGATCGGCAGTCCCGCCACCTCGATGCGCGAGATGGCCGCCGTCGCGCTTGCCCCGCGCCAGATCGCCAAGCTCCGGGCGCGTCTGGCCGAGTTGGACGCCCGGCTGGCGGCGCTCGAAGGAAAATCAGGAACATGAAGATTCTGGTCACCGGCGGTTCGGGCTACATCGGCAGCGTGACGATCGCGCGTCTGCTGCAGGCGGGCCATCAGGTGCATGTCTTCGACAATCTCGAGCGCGGCCACCGCGAGGCACTGCCGCCGGGAATCCCGCTGACCGTGGGCGACCTCCGGGACGCGACCGCGATCGCCGCGACCCTCCGCGAGGTTCGTCCGGATGCCGTCATGCACTTCGCCGCCTACGCCCTCGTCGGCGAGTCGATGCGCCTGCCGGAACTCTACTTCGCCAACAACGTGGCCGGGGGCATCAACCTGCTCGAGGCCATGCGGGGCGCCGGCGTGCGGCAGATCGTCTTCTCGTCGAGCTGCGCGACCTACGGCGAGCCGGGCACTGCCGACATCGTAGAAGCCACCCCTCAGGCGCCGACCAATCCCTACGGCGAATCCAAGCTCGCCTTCGAGAAGATGCTCCGCTGGTATGGCGAGATCCACGGTTTCCGCGCCGTTGCGCTGCGCTATTTCAACGCCTGCGGCGCGACGGAGACGCTGGGCGAAGACCATGCCGACGAGACGCACCTGATTCCACTGGTGCTGCGCGTCGCGCTGGGACAGAGCCCCTCCATCAAGATCTTCGGCGACGACTACGACACCCCCGACGGCTCGTGCATCCGCGACTACGTGCATGTCGTCGACCTCGCCGGGGCGCACCTGCTGGCCCTTGAGCGCGGCGCCACCGGCGCGATGAACTTGGGCACCGGTCGCGGCTTCTCCGTCAAGGAGGTCGTCGAGGCCTGCCGCCGCGTCACCGGCCACGCGATCCCGGCGATCGTCGCGCCGCGCCGGCCGGGCGATCCCGGGCGGCTAGTCGCCCGCGCCGCGCTCGCCGGCCAGACGCTCGGCTGGCGGCCGCGCTTCACGGAGATCGACGAGATCGTCGCCACCGCCTGGCGCTGGCACCAGGCCCACCCGCACGGGTACTAGGCTGGTGGCGGGGGGGGGGATGACAGCCATGCTTGTCGAAACACCCTGCTCCGCCAAGGCTACGCAGGACGAGCCGACTCCAGTCCATTGTACCCGGGCCTGAAGGCCCTTGCTGGCTTCCGGCTGAAGCCGGGACTCTGACACGGGGGCGTGTTCAGCCACAGCCGCGTAGTCCCGCCTTCAGGCGGAAGTCGGGTAGGGGCTTTAGCCCCGTAGCTTGCTGAGGCAACGCCATCAGCAGCTTCACATTTTCGCGCGCGCCATTCCACATCTTTCCGATGCACCCTCTCTCAATCTTTTCACCCCGCATCCGGCGCGATCGTCTCGCGCTGGCCTGCATGGCCCTGTGGGGTGTCTCCCACGTCGTCCTGGCGGGCGGCGCAGATCATGCGCTACAACGGCATGCAACTGGTCGGCACGGAACTAGCCCCCTGCTGGCACCTTCACGGTGGCGCCTATGCAGTCGGATTCGACGATGAACACCGGCTGGTGCCTGCCACCCACGATGTCGTGCCGTTGCGCCGTTTACATCCAGCGTTCCGCGCTCGATCATGGCGCGGTCGTGGGCGGACGGGCATGCGTGAGCATGTGATCCAGAATGGCCAGGGCGTCGTCGTATGTCGTGACGTGCCCCAGATCCTCGCGGAAGATCAAGAGGACTGGATGGACCAGTGCCTGCAACGCCTGCGCCAGCCGCAACACGCTGTGGGGTGGCACGGACGTGTCCTTGCCCGAGACAGCCAGTCCGATGGGCATGGTCAGGCGGTCGACCGCGAATTCGGCGCTTCGCTTGCGGTATTCTTCCGGCACTTCCGCGCGGGTACCCCCATACGAGGCCTGGATCGCTTCCTGGAAATTCGGATAGTCCACCAGGTTGGCCGTTCCGTTCATCGAGGCGATGCCGTCGATCATTTCAGGATGGAGGGCGGCGAAAGTCAGGCAGGCGGTGCCGCCCATCGAGCCGCCGCAAAGGAAGATGCGATCCGCGTGGCGGTCGCGCTTCAGCTCGGCGATGATCTGAACGAGATCGGCCTCGGCTGCGGGCCCCATCCAGGAGGTCGTGGCCCGGTAGTCGGGCGAAACGAGCCACAAGCCATGGCGGGCGGCGAAATGGCGGACCGCGCGGCACTCGTCGCGGGGTTGCAGGATAAACTGCCAGCGGTCTGATCCGTGTCCGTGAAGGGCAATCAGCATATCACGCCGCGCGTCGTTGGTGGCGGCGGGCGGTGGCAGCAGAACATAACGCTGTGCGGTGCCGTCGTGGCTGGCCCGGAAGGCGATGTCCTGGGGTTCAGAGGGAGGCGTGTTCACCATAGATGCATGGGGTAGGTCGGTGTGGGAACCGAAAAAAGTGGCGAATTCCATACAACCAATATAGCGTCCCACCGGGCGCAAGGCCAGCCAAGTGCTGGAAAATTGCTGGCTTGTACTTCAACCGATTACTGCGGGCTTACTGCGGGCTTCCATTCGATCACCGTTGACAGCCGCGCGCCATCAGACTATATTCATGGTCATGAAGGCAACCATGATCA
>CAZYRQ010000362.1:0-2676 GCA_964649455.1 uncultured Lentisphaerales bacterium | reverse complement strand
CGGACCGCTGCGCAACATGTTCGAGGCGCTGGCCGCGATGTTCGCCGCAGAGATGCGCCCCGCCGACCGGCTGCTGCTGCTGCCGGTATACGATGCCGGGGGCACGGCGCGCCGCGACGTGAACACCGGCGATCTCGTGGCGCGCCTGGCGGCGCGTAACGTGGCGGCTGGGGAGGTCACGGAGATCGGCGCGGCGGAGCGCCTGCTGCGTGACGCGGCACGGCCCGGCACGGCGCTGCTGATCTGCGGAGCGCGCGATCCGGAACTGCCGCGGCTCGCCCTTCGGCTGACCCGGTAAGGAGCCTGAACGATGCTGCCGTTCGAACACCGTTGCCAACTGCGCGTGCGCTACGGCGAGACCGACCAGATGGGGGTCGTCTGGCACGGCAACTACATCCTCTACTTCGAGACCGCGCGCACCGAGGCCCTGCGCGCCTGCGGGGGTTCGTACCGCGAGCTCGAGGCCCGGGGCGTGATGATGCCCGTCGTCGAGGTCGGCGTGCGCTACGTCAAGTCCGCCTGCTACGACGACCTGCTGACGGTCGTCGTGCGCGTCGGGGAGCCGCCGGGCGCGCGCATGACCTTCGCCTACGAGGTGCTGAACGAAGCCGGCGAGACCTTGGCGACGGGACACACGGTGCTGGCCTTTGTCGACGCCCGCACACGCCGTCCCTGCCGACCACCGCCCGAGCTGCGCCGCCTCTTCCGCAGAGACGGCGGTGCTTAACTTTTTCGGATGCATCCGCAGCCTGAAGGAGCAGGCGTTGCACGAGTACGTGGCTGTAGAAGCCCGCCTGCGTGCTGCCCACGCCAACATCGGAGCCGCGCGCGCAGGCTTGGCTCCGCGCATCCAACGCGCCTCCGCGCTCGGCACGGCCAGCGACGCGCTATCGGGCCTCTTGGGCGCCGGCTCAGGCACATGGCGTTTGGTTCCGACCTCAGTAGCGTGCCTTCGCGGCCCTACCGCTGAAACACGTGCGGGTCGATGGGGACGAGGCTGAAGTCGGGCCGCCAGTGCGGCGACTGGCTGTAGAAGGCGTGGGCATTGTCGAAGACGAGCTTCTGGATCGTCTCCGGCGCGTGGCCGTCCCGGCGCAGGTAGTCGACGACCTTGACCAGGCTGAGGGGATCCGAGACGCCCCAGTCGGCCGAGCCGTCGACGATCATGCGCTCGGCGCCGAAGCGCCGGATGATCTCCGACACGCGCGCGGGCGTCAGTTTGGAGATGGGGTAGACCGTCATGCCGCAATAGCAGCCCGAATCCTTGCAGAGGGCCATGGTCTCCTCGGTGTTGTGGTCGAGCTCGATGCGATCCACGTCGAGGCCCATCTCGCGGATGATGGCCACGATGCGCGCCGCGCCCCGGGGCTTGTCGACGTGCGGCAGATGGACGACGACCGGCAGGCGGCGCGCCCGCGCGATCTCGAGCTGGCGGACGAACGCGCGCTCCTCGTTGGGGGTGATGGCGTTGAAGCCGATCTCGCCGAGGGCCACGCACCGCGGATGGTCGAGGTACGGGCCGAGTCCGTCGATCACCTCGTCGGCGAGTCCGGGATCCTCGGCCTCCTTCGGATTGAGCGAGACGGCGCTGAAGTGGTCGATGCCGAAGCGCCGGGCGCGGACGGTCTCGAACTCGAGGATCAACTGGAAGTAGTCGAAGAAGGTGCCGCTGAAGCGCCGGTTGCACCCCATCCAGAAGGAGGGCTCGACACAGGCCCGGATCCCCGCCGCGTACATCGCCTCGTAGTCGTCGGTCGTACGCGAGTACATGTGGATGTGCGGTTCGATGATCGTCATGGCCGGCTACCGGTTGCCGGCCGCGATGCCGTTCGTGGTCAGGAAACGGTAGCTCTCCTCGATCGCCTGGAACATCTCGACGTTGCAGTAGTCCAGCTCGACGATCACCGCGTCGACCTTCGGCGCCATGGCCACCAGCTCGCGGATCGGGAGGTCGCCCTGGCCGAGCGGCACCAGCTCGATCTTGCGGTCGAGGATGCCGTTGACGTACTTCTGCTCGGCCTCCTTCTGGCGCAGCGGCCCGTCCTTGATGTGCAGCAGCACGGTGCGGTCGATGAACGTCTTCAGCATCGCGACGGCATCCTCCCGCCCGAGGTTGGTCGACCAGAAGCAGTCGATCTGGAACTTGACCCGGGGACAGAGCTCCGCGTAGATCTCGTACTTGATGCGGCCGTCGAGGCGTTCGAACTCGAAGGCGTGGTTGTGCTGGAAGAGCTCGAACCCGTTGCGGTCGAGGATCTCGGCCATCCGCGAGGTGCGCTCGGCCGTGGCCTTGATGGCGTCCAGATCCTTGAACTCGTTCGCCGAGTAGCCGCAGACGACGCGCTTCAGCCCGAGGATGTGGGCCAGGTCCATGGACTCGCCCAGATTGCCGTCGTTGGCCCAGGGGGAGTGGGAGGAGTAGATCGCGAGGCCGAGGTCGTCGAGGATCCGCTTCAATTCGCTGGGGCGGTGATTGAAGAACCCTGCCGGCTCGACGCCCTTGTAGCCGATCTTCGCGACCCGCTTCAGCACGCCGACCAGATCCTGCCGCGCGTAGTCGCGCAGCGAATACAACTGAACCGCCACTGGATGCAACATGACCGGATCCTTCCCTGCCTAATTAATGAAGACAGGGGCATCATACCGCTTCTGCGCCGGGGCGGCAAAGGAAAAGGA
>CAZYRQ010000361.1:0-2683 GCA_964649455.1 uncultured Lentisphaerales bacterium | reverse complement strand
CCGTCATCCATGTCGGCGCGGCGACCGAGGCCGAGATGAAGGAGAAGAAGGCCCGTGTCGAAGACGCGCTGCACGCGACCCGCGCGGCCGTCGAGGAAGGCGTCGTCGCCGGTGGCGGCGTGGCGCTGCTCCGCTGCCAGAAGGCCCTCGACAGCGTCGAGGCCTCCGACGACGAGAAGGTCGGCGTGGACATCATCCGCCGCGTGCTCGAAGCGCCGCTGCGTCAGCTCGTGCTGAACGCCGGTCTCGAGGCGGCCCTGATCGTCGAGAACGTCAAGCAGGGCAAGGGCGCCTACGGCTACAACGTGGCGACCCGCCAGTACACCGACCTGATCAAGGACGGCGTGCTCGATCCCGCCAAGGTGGCGCGCAGCGCCCTCCAGAACGCGGCCTCGATCGCCGGCCTGCTGCTGACCACCGAGTGCATGGTCACGGAGATTCCCGAGAAGAAGGAAGCTCCGGCCGGCGGCCCCGGCGGCGGCATGGGCGGCATGGGCGGCATGGGCGGCATGGACATGTAAGTTCCTGAACCGTTCGATTGAACCGGACGTGTGTGCGGCGGGAGCCTCCGGGCTCCCGCCGCTTTTTTTTTGCCTCTCCATCCCCAAAAAGATTGGCATTCCGCCGCGCGGGCGCGTATGATGGCGCATTCACCGCTTCGGAAAGGACCGAACCGAATGATACCTGCAAGCCGTCGAGACCAATCGTTGAATTCACGCGGCCGCAGCCTCCTGGCGGCGCTGACAGCCGCCGGGGTGCTGGCGGGGCACGCCGGCGCCGCGGTGCCGCTGACGCGCGCCGGCCAACCCGTTGCCCGTGTGCATGTGCCGGCGGGCCTGGCGGAGTCGGCCGACCTGAAGCCGCTGGCCGAGGCGGTGCAGGAGCTGACCAACCACCTTGCCCGCATGAGCGGCGCCGTACTGGAGGTCGTCGAGACGGCCGATGCCGCCGCCATCAAGGGGCCGGCCATCGTCCTCGGCGACCTGGCGGTGCGGCTCGGCGCCACGCCGGAGCGGACGACGGAATCGCTCGAAGGCTTCCGGCTGCTGACCCGGGGCGACCGGCTGCTGATCGGCGGCCAGAGTCCGCTGGCCGTGCGGCACGGCGTCTACGAGGCGCTGCGCCGCCTCGGCTGCGACTGGGTCATGCCGGGCGAGATCGGCTGCATCGTGCCGACGCGCGCCGACGTCCAGGTGCCCGACCTCGACGAATCCCAGGCACCCGACTTCCTCTTCCGCCGCCTCTGGTACCGCGGCTACCCCCAGCCGCGCAAGCCCGGGGAGCGCGACCGCATGAACCAGTGGCTGGCGCGCCAGAAGGGCGGCACTTGGACGCATCCGGCCTCGACGGCCGGCGGGCATGCCTGGCCCAACCTGATCCGCAAGCACAAGGCCGCCTTCGATGCCGACCCGACCATGCTGGCGCTGGTGCGCGCACCCGACGGCTCGCTCGTGCGGCGCGGTCCGCAGCTCGAAGCCACCCATCCGAAAGTCGCCGAGCTCTACAGCGCCGACATCCGCGAAACCTACCGCAAGAACATCGAGGCCGGCAAGTGGACGAAGGACACGCCCTTCGGCTTCCCGATCGGCCCCGCCGACGGGCTCGGCTACTCGCTGTCGTCCGAGGCCATGACGGCCAGCGCCGGGCGGATCGATCCGATCGTCGGGGAGCTCGACCGGACCGACGAGCTGGTGCTGCTGGGCAACCGCATCCTCGAAGACGTGACGCGCGACTACCCCAACGCCATGGTCGGGTTCTACTCCTATTCCGTCCATTCCGACTATCCCGCGCGCTACCAGCCGCACCCGAACCTGGTGCAGATTTTCGCCCCCATCAACTTCTCGCGTTTCCACAGCGTGCTGGATCCCAACAGCAAGTCGCAGGCCTACTACCGCGACGTCGTGCGCCAGTGGGCCAAACTCTCGCGCGAACAGGGCAACCCGTTGATCTACCGCGGCTACAACTGGAACCTGGCCGACAACATGCTTCCCTTCACCAAGGTCAGGATCTGGGGCGAGGAGCTGCCCTTCTACAAGGAGAACCACGTACTCGGGATGAACGTCGAGGCGACCAAGAGCTGGTCGATCCTCGCGCCGTCCGACTACGTCTTCATGCGGCTGGCCTGGGACTGTTCGCAGGACTGGCGCGAGCTCCTGAAGACCTTCTGCGACCACGCCTACGGCGCGGGGGCCGCGGCCATGCGGCGCTACCACCAGCGGGTGATCGACACCCAGCACGGCGCCGGCCAGGAGGCGGGCTCCTACCACGCCTTCAACCTGATCTACGACGCCGACTGGGTGGCCGCCGCCCGCCGGGACATCGCCGAGGCCCGCGCCGCCGCGAAGACGGACGGCGACCGGACGCGCATCGGCCATGCCGCGCACAATGTCGAGGCGCTCGCGCTCTATCTCGACTACCACGCGGCGACCCGCGCCTTCGATTTCGCCGCCGCGCAGCGCGGCTACGAGGCCATGCTGGCACACTGGCAGCAGGCCTACGACGCGAACAGCGACCTGGTCGCGAACGAGACCCCGCAGTACCTCAAGCGCTTCGTCCTCCGCTTCGTCGAGGCCGCCGCCAAGTATTCGTCGGCGCCGTACAAGATCGTCCACCGCATCCCCGACGAACTGCCGACCTTCTTCGACCCGCAGGCCGTGGGGCACCGCATGCAGTACCACCATCC
>CAZYRQ010000360.1:0-2697 GCA_964649455.1 uncultured Lentisphaerales bacterium | reverse complement strand
TCCGCCAGGTCGGCGACCAGGATGGCGTTGTCGCCCATGGCCGGGGCCTTGCGCAAACGGGCGTGGCGCAGCCCCGCGAAGCCTCCGGGCATGAAGCAGGCCAGGCGGCCCGCAGGCGCCTGCACGTCGATCGCCAGGCTCTTGCCCATCAGCTCGATCCGCACCGTCAGGGAACCGAACGCCGGATCGGTGAATTGCGCCGTGGCGCTGCTGGCATCGACCGCCAGCGCATCCAGTGGCAGCGCTCCCATGGCGCGTGGCGGCTCTGCACCTGAATTGTAAGTGGAGGGGCCGAACACTTTCCAGGCGCCCAGCCAGCGCGCGCCCTCGGGCAGCGGCTTGAACTTGCATTCGCAGTCGCCGCCGGGCCAGAGGATGAGGCGCATGCAGAGGGTGTGACGTCCCGCCTGCGGCTTCAGCGCCCAGACGCCATTCCAGAGCGTGCGCGCGGTCTTCCCTTCGGACCGCCCGGCCTCGACGGGGACGCCGTCGATCCAGAGGGCTGCATGTTCGCGCGGAGCCGACAAGGGGAGCAGGATCTCCGCGTCGGTGCTGGTCTCGATCTCGCGGAAGAGGTGGTAGACGGGTGATCCGCCGTGGCGGCCGATATCGTAGGGCGGGAAGGCGATCACGTCTTCGGTGGTGTCGGCGCCGGCACAGCGCGGCACCTCGCCGCCGCGCCACTGCAGAACATCGCCGGGCATGTGGCGAAACTGCTGGAGTGCGAGAGGATCCTGCGCGGCATAGTCGTCGCCGCGCCACGTTTCGGCCAGCCAGGCCACGCACGTTTCCCCGCCCCAGGCCGTGCCGCCGAGGGCCTCGCCAAAGGGCAGATCATCGACCGCGATGGCCACGCGCAGCGGATCGGACGCCGGACGCCAGGTGTAGCGGATCGCGGCGTCGGCGCCGCGGTAGTGGAACGCGACGCAATCGCCGCAGCGCTCGACCGCGAGCGTGGCGTCGCTGCACAGGTTGTCGGGCAGGATCGTCTCTTCGCGCGTGGGAAAGGGTAGCCAGCCGGGGCCGGTGTGGAGGCCGCGCGCCTGCCCTGCGGGCAGTGCAAGCGGTCGGCGCGGCCGCGGAGCCAGGGTGAGCGGCGGCCGCTCGTCGCGGCAGGCGCAGAGGCTGTCCAGCGCGAGGCGCCGGCGCCGCTCGTCGGCTGTGGCGCGGATGCGCAGGCCGGTCACCACGCCTCGCCCGCCGCGCAGGGCTTCCGGTATCTGCAGGATGCGCAGCGTGAACGTGGGCCAGTTGATGCAGGTGGCGATGCCGATCTCTCGCTCGACTGCGTCGCCGTCCACGCGCGCCAGCAATGCCAGCGAGGGGTGCTGCCGGAGCTGCTGCCAGTCGAAGCAGTCGCCGCGGACCCAGATCTCGAAGCAGCCGGCGTCGGGCGGGATCGGCAGGGGCGCCGGCGGCCGCAGCGTGAGGTTGCCGGCGGGCGGGGCGGGATCGGCGCCGGCCGGCTCGATCTCGACGAAGGCGCCCGCCTCGCCCCAGAGGGCCGCGGCCGGGCTGGTGCCAAAGCAGGCCGTGAAGCCCTCGGCCTCGGCCGTCCAGCCGGCCAGGTCGTCGAGGGCGGCGATGACGCCGCGGGGCGGCTGGTGCCGCCGACGGTCGAAGAGCGTGTAGTCCGGCGCGTGGGGCGCCTCGCGGCCGCGGCGGTCTTCCGGTTGCAGAAGGATTTTCATACACTAGCCTTGTCGATCGCGAGACGGCACGGATGGCCGTTCAGGTCGAGTGTTTCGCCGCCGTCCAGCCCGGGGTCGGCCACGCAGGACGTGGCGAGCGTCTCGGCCGAGATGGTTCCGGCGTGGGCGGCGACGGCCTCCGCGACGGCTGCGTCCGCAGCAAAGCGGATCGCGATGCGCTGGGTCACCTCGAGGTCGGCGCTCTTGCGCAGGTTCTGGACGCGGCTGACAAACTCGCGGGCCAGTCCCTCCTCGACCAGCGCGGGAGTCAGGGCGGTCTCGATCGCGATGACGATCTCGCCCTCGGCTGCGACGACCAGCCCCTCCCGCGGGGTGCGCTGCACCGTGACATCGCCGGCCTCCAGTTCGATGCGGTTGCCGCCGCCGAGCTCGACGCCGACGGTGCGGCCGGCCGCGAAGGCGGCGGCCTCGACCGCGCCCAGGCGCGCGACGGCGGCGGCAACCTGCTTCATGGCCGGGCCGACGCGCGGGCCGAGTCGGCGGAAATCGGCCTTGAACTGAAGGTGCGCCAGCGCGTGCTCGTCCGTGTCGTACGAGACCTGCTTGAGGTTGAGCTCGTCGGTGACGAGCGCCTCGCCGGCGGCAATTTCGCGCAGCACGTGCGGGCTCGACGAGGCGACATGCAGGCGCGCGAGCGGCTGGCGGACCTTGAGGTCGTGCTCGGTGCGGAGCTGGCGGCCCAGGCGGACCACCGTCTGGATCCGCGCCATGCGCGCCTCGAGCGCCGGGTCGCGCGCGGCGGCGTCGGCCGCGGGGAAGTCGCACAGATGGACCGATGCGGGCATGTCGTCGCTCCGCAGGTTGCGGTAGATCGACTCGCTGATGAAGGGCGTGAAGGGGGCCGCCACCTTGCAGAGCTGCACGAGCACGTAGCGCAGCGTGCGGTAGGCGTCGCGCTTGTCGGTGTCGTTTTGCGACTTCCAGAAGCGCCGGCGGCTGCGGCGGATGTACCAGTTGGTCAGGTCGTCGATGAACTGCACGAAGG
>CAZYRQ010000359.1:0-2718 GCA_964649455.1 uncultured Lentisphaerales bacterium | reverse complement strand
CGTTGCGGTGGTGGCGCTGCTGGGTGAGGATCCAGCGCTCGATGATGCGGTCGCGCACCGCCGTGGCCAGGGCGACGTAGCGGTCGCGGTCGGTGGCGGAGAAGCGATCCTTGGCCAGGCTGTAGCGCAGGTGCCAGTTGAAATCCTCGCGCAGGCTCTCGTTTGACAAGGCCACGCGGTCGTCGGCCTTCTTGTCGCTGTTCTTTTTTCTCATAGGTGTCGTCTGCGGTTGAAAGACTAAGATGACAGCGTACCAGAAAGCCAGGACGCCGTCACATTAAACGATTCTGGTCTGTGCGGTCGAACCGGGACTGGCGGCTGGCGCCGTGGCGCGTAGCAGGCGCTGCGGGGTGGCGATCCACTCCATCCGGATGTCGCCGGATCCCTGCGGCACCTGGTCGACCAGTTGCCAGTCGTAGCCGAGCGCCACGCAGAGGCTGCCGGTTCCGCGGCCGGCCAGGAGGCGGTCATAGAACCCCTGTCCGTAGCCGATGCGCCCGCCGGCACGGTCGAAGGCCAGCCCCGGCACGAGGAACAGGGCGATCGTCTCCGCGGGGATCCAGCGCTTCAGGCGGGGTTCCGGGACGCGCATCGGGCCGGAGATGAGCGGATCCCCCGGGCGCCACGCGGCAAACCGGTAGCACTGCTCCTGGATGGACCAGGCGGGCAGCGCCAGGCGGCATCCCCGTTCCTGAAGGGCGGCGTTGATGGCCTCCGTCGGGAACTCGTCCGGCAGGGAAAGGAACGAGGCGACGCACCCGCTCCGCGGCAGCAGGGGCCACCGGGAGAGGCGTGCCGCCAGCAGGCGCCCGAGCGCCAGGCGCTCTGGAGGCGGCACCTGCCGGCGCCGTGCGCGCATCTGCTGGCGCCACGCGCGCTTGTCAGGCATCGTCGGAGGATGATCCACGGGCGGCCTCCCAAACCGTTAGGCGTTTGCCGATCACTTCCTCGTACCCCAGCGCGCCCGGCCGGTAGTAGCGGGCCGAGGTCGGCACGTACTCCTGGTCCACATGGTGGCCCTCGAAGTCGTGCGGATACTTGTAGGCGGCCGGGGCGGCCTTGCCCTCGGCCTTGACGTGCCGGTTCTTGAGATGCTCGGGCACCGGCAGGATGCGCCCGGTGCGGACATCCCCGATGGCGGCCTCGATGGCCAGGTAGCTGGCGTTGCTCTTGGGTGCCGTGGCCAGGTAGGTGACGGCGTGCGCCAGGATGATCCGCGCCTCCGGCATGCCCACGTATTCCGAGGCCTGCATGGCGGCGACGGCGAGCGTCAGGCCGCGGGGATCGGCATTGCCGACATCCTCGCTGGCGAAGATCATCATCCGCCGCGCGATGAAGCGCGGATCCTCGCCGGCCTCCAGCATCTTGGCCAGCCAGTAGAGCGCCGCATGGGGATCGGAACCGCGCAGGCTCTTGATGAAGGCCGAGATCGTGTCGTAGTGGCCGTCCTCGTCGCGGTCGTAGGCGATCATCCGGCGCTGCACGCAGTCCTCCATCGCGGCGGCATCCACGCGCACGACGCCGTCGGGGTCCGGCACCGTGCTGCGCACGGCCACCTCGAGCGCCGTCAGAGCGCGCCGGGCGTCGCCCTCGCAGATGTCGGCGAGGAACCCGAGGGCCGCTTCGGCGACCTCCGTCCGAATCGCGCCGAGGCCGCGGGCGGTGTCGCGCAGCGCCCGGTCGAGCAGTTGGCGCACGGCTGCGCGGTCGAGCGCGCGGAGCTCGAAGACGAGCGAGCGGGAGGTGAGCGGGGTGTTGATGAAGACCTGGGGGTTGTGCGTGGTCGCCCCGATCAGCGTCACGGTTCCGTCCTCGACGTAGGGCAGGAGCACATCCTGCTGCGCCTTGTTGAAGCGGTGTATCTCGTCGATGAAGAGCAGCGTACCGCGTCCGTCGCGGAAGAGACGCGCGGTCTCGCAGACGTTGCGCAGCGCGGCGACGTTGCTCAACACGCCGCTGCAGCGCTCGAAACGGCGCCGCGTCGTCCGTGCGATGACCTCCGCCAGCGACGTCTTGCCGCAGCCCGGCGGGCCGAAGAAGATGAGGTTGGTCAGCCGGTCGGCCTCGATCACGCGGCGCAGCAGGCGTCCGGCGCCCAGGATGTGGTCCTGGCCGACGACGTCCTCGAGTGTCTCCGGACGCATCCGGACCGCCAGGGGCGCGAGATCCGGCCCGGGGGGGACAGGGGCTTCCGCGTTTCCGGGTGCGTCGAAGAAATCTTTTTGAGCCGCGTTCACGTAGCACTATCGTACCGCAGGCGACGGTATTTGTTCAAGAAGCTTAGTAGTGGATGCGCACCCAGAATTCAAGTGACAGAATGCAGAATTCGGAAGGATTTCGCTGCATTTTGCTGGCAAATGCGCCTCTCTTCTTGTCCACGCGATTGATGCTAGATTTGGAATGGGGAACAAAGCGCGTAAATCGTTGCCGTGCAATTTTTGGATTCTGGATTCTGGATTCTGGATTCTGAATTCTGTGCGGTTCAACAAAGTTGAATCGCACCCGCACTGATCGCACCCGGTCATGGGTCAGTTTCTGGGGGGTGTGAGGATCGGCGCCTGGAGAGTGGGCAAAACAGGTAATCCAGGCGGCATCCGGCGAAGGACGGGGCTGAAGCCCCTGGACGGTTTCCGTTTGAAGGCAGTACTCCGACGTGACGGTTCACCGGCACCGACCTCCCCGTCGGAGTCCCGCCTTCAGGCGGAAGTCGTTCAGGGG
>CAZYRQ010000358.1:0-2722 GCA_964649455.1 uncultured Lentisphaerales bacterium | reverse complement strand
AGCCCCGCGCCACCCTTCGCCTGTCCTTCCTGGATCCCGAGTTGCGAGACCAGGGCGCCGATCAGTTCCGTCATGGCCATGGCTACCTATCCTTTCCCGACGACAGGTGGATGCGCCTGTCACGGCATCGAGCTTAGCAGACCGGCCGCGGATTGCCATCACATTCGAGCAGGGCTGAAACGTTCGGCTGAAGGCGTCGGGCGCCAACAAAGGTGGCGCGGGACCTCCGGGACCGCGGGCCTGCGCTCCCGGCATGGCCGTCCCGGAGGTCCGGCCCCACTGACAGCAACACCCCTCTGTAGCGCCGAATCGTATTGAGACTCATGTTCATCCGCTTTAGAATAGCCACCGCTGACGTCACCCCCCTTGCCTCCATGGCTACACACGGGAGAAGAGACATGGCATCCGAGAAGCTGGCGATCAATGGTGGGAAACCGGCCATCACCGCGGCCGCGAAGCGCGCCCTGAAACCGTGGCCCCTCCCCGACGCGCGGACGGCGGAGCGGCTGAAGCAGGTCTACCTGAGCGGGCACTGGTCGTTCAACGGCCCGTGCGAGCAGGAGTTCAGCCGGAAGTTCGCCGCGTACTGCGGCGCGCGGCACGGCGTCTTCATGGTCAACGGCACCGTCACCCTCGAGAGCGCGTTGCAAGCCCTCGGCGTGAAGGCCGGCGACGAGGTGATCGTGCCCGGCAACACGTGGATCGCCACGGCCATGGCGCCCGTCTATCTCGGCGCCCGGCCCGTGATCGTCGATGTCGAGCCCGGCACGCTCTGCCTCGACCCGGAGCAGACGCGCCGCGCGATCACGCGCCGGACGAAGGCCATCATTCCCGTGCACCTGTTCGGCTCGATGGCCGACATGGATCGCTTCTCGGTCTTGTCGCGCGAGACCGGCATTCCCGTTATCGAGGATTGCGCCCATGCACAGGGCGGCGTCTGGAAGGGCCGCGGCCTCGGCTCCATCGGCCAGGTCGGCTCGTTCAGCTTCCAGCAGTCCAAGACCCTCTCCTCGGGCGAGGGCGGCATCTGTCTGACGAACGACGACGAGCTCGCCGACCGGCTCTACCGCATCAAGCACATCGGCTACGGCACGGGACAGAAGCAGGGACAGGCCGCCGGCGGCCCGGCGGCCGGTCTCCTCTGCCGCAACTACCGCGGCCTCGAGTTCAACGCCGTGATCCTGACCGAGGCGCTCCGGCGCCTGAAGGCGCAGACGGCGCAGCGCGACGCCAACGCCCGCTACCTGGCCGGGCTCCTCCGCGACGTGCCCGGCATCGCCCTGCAGGCGCGCGGACGCCGGGCGGATGTCCAGGGCTACTACATGCTCGCCCTGCTGGTCGACCCGCGGGCGCTCAAGCCGGGCTGCACGCTCCAGGAGATCAAGTCGGCGCTGGCCGCGGAGGGCCTGCCCTGCGGCAGCGGCTACGGCCCCGTCTACCGCCACCTGCTCTGGAACCTGCCCGCCGACGCCTACCGCCTCCACAGCCGCGCGGTGGTCGAGGAGAGCAGCACCCGGCGCCTGCTGACCCTGTCGCACAACTGGCTGCTGACCGGACGCCCCATGATGCGGGCCATGGCCAGGGCCATCGGCAAGGTGATGACGGCCTACGGCAGGTGAACCGGGAGCGGAAACGGACATGCAGGCAGGCTTCCATGAAGTCGATATCACGCCGCGGGTCGGCGTGGGACTCGCCGGTTTCGGCCCCTTTCTGAACCGGATGTCGATCGCCGTGCGCGATCCGCTCAAGGCCCGCGCGGCGGCCTTCGCGCTCGGGGATCGCCGGGTGGTCGTGGTCAGTTGCGACCTGATCGGCCTGACCCGGCAACTCGTCGAGGCCGTCAAGCGCGAGGTCGGCCGCCGCGCGGGCCTCGGCGAAGACCAGATTCTCGTCCACTGCACCCACACGCACAGCGGCCCCTGCACCGCCGAGTATGCCGGCTGGGGCAACCGCGACGAGCCCTACCTGGCGATCCTGCCCGGGCGCATCGCCCGCGCCTGCGTGGGTGCCCTCGAACGCCTGCACGAGGTCGCCATGTCCCACGCGGTGCAGCCGTGCGAAGGCATCGGCCTCAACCGCGAGCAGGACCGCGACGCGCCGCCGCTCGCCGAGTGCCTGCGCGACGACTGGCGCCCCGCCAAGCCGGAACTGACCGACACCCGCTGCCAGGTCCTGGCCTTCCGCGACGCCGCCACCGGCCGGCTCGACGGGTTCATGACCTACTTCGGCTGCCATCCCGTCGTCTGCTGCCAGACGACGCGCTACATCCATGGCGACTTCGTCGGCGTCGCGATGAACCTTCTCGAACGCGAAAACCCCGGCGCGGTCGGACTCTTCCTCCAGGGCGCGCAGGGCGACGTCAACAGCTGCGTCGTGCACAAGCCCGAACCGGAGGCGCTGCTGGCGCTGGACATCGTCGCGTCGCGCCTGGCCAATGCCGTGCGGGCGGGGCTGCGCGAGGCGGCCCCAACGCCGGTTGAGACCCTGCGGTATGCCAGCCGTCTGGTCCCCTTCACCTCGCGGCTGCTCTCCCGCGAACGCATCCGGGCGTGGCTCGCCGAGCAGGAGGCGGTCGTCGGCGCGGAGACCGCCACCGATACGGACCACGCCGTGCGCATGGGCACCCTGATGATCGCCACGCTGCGTGATCTGGAGGCGCGGATGGACCGGGGCGAGGACTTGAGCGTGCAGACCGGCGAGATCCAGGGCATCCGCCTGGGCC
>CAZYRQ010000357.1:0-2724 GCA_964649455.1 uncultured Lentisphaerales bacterium | reverse complement strand
CCGACCTGCTGGACGAGACCCTCTCCCGCACGGCGCTGCGCCACCTGCAGCCCGGCGCGCGCGTCAACCTCGAACGCGCCCTACGGCTCGGCGACCGGCTCGGCGGACACCTGGTCGGCGGCCATGTCGACGAGACGGGGCGGGTGGCGGACATCGTCAGGCACGGACGCGATATCAGTCTCACCGTGGCCTGCAGCCAGGCGCTCGCGCGTCTGACCGTCATGAAGGGATCCCTCGCGATCGACGGCGTCAGCTTGACGGTCGCGGGACTCGGGCGCGAGTCGGCCTCGGTGGAGATCATCCCGCACACCTGGGCGGAGACCAGTCTGTGCGAGCGCCGGCCCGGCGACCCCGTGAACCTCGAGGCGGATCTGATCGGCAAACACGTCGCCCGGCTGCTGGAGGGCTACGGCCAGGCACACCTGCGGGAGGGCCGCCATGGCGAAGATCTGCTGCGCCAGAGCGGTTTTCTGGAGTAGAGGCGTCCATTGCACCAAGGATCACCATGAAAACCAACACCACCATTCTGCTGATACTCGCGGCGATGCTCGGCTTCGCCGCCGGCGCTGTGGCCGGTCGCGCGCTGCGGGCGCCGCGTCCGCCGCAGGCGGCCCCGGCGCCCGCGCCGTCCGTCGTCGTGGCGGCGGAGCCGGACGGCGGGGAGGCGGCGGCCGGCGAGGCCCTGCGCCGCCAGATCGCCGACCTCGAACGCAGCCTGGCCTACCGCATGGAGCAGATCAGCGAGCTGCAGCACGCGGTGGCCCGGCGCGACGAGCTGCTGGCGCAGCGCGCGACTTCGACTGTGCCCGTGGTCGCGCAGGCCGGCGGAATCGAGACCAACCGCTCCGGACGCCGCCGGGAAGGTTTCGAGCCTCCTTTCGACCGCCCGCGTACCAACGATCCCGAGGCGGCGGCCGAGCGGCAGCGGCGCCGCGAGGAGTTCCAGCAGCGGCTGACCAAGTTGCACGACGACCGGCGCGCCTTCCTCGGCGCTGTCGACACCGCGCGCATGACCGCCGAGCAGCGGGAGAACCATGCCCGTCTGATCGAGGCCCTCGACAAGGCCAACGCCTTCCGCGAGCGCCTGATGTCCGGCGACCGGGCCTCGTTGTCCGAGGAGGAGCGGAACGCGGCCTTCGGCGCCATGCGCGAGGTCGGCGAGCTCTACCAGCAGGAGCGCCGCTTCCTCCTCGAAGAGACCGGGCGCGCCTACGGCGAGAATGGCGCGCAATTCGCCGACTACATCGAGAACGTGATCGAGAACACCTCGCTGATGCCCGGCTTCGGCCGCGGCCCGCGCGGCGGCGTACCCCGCGGGGAGGGCGGTCCGGCACCCCGGACGGGAGCCCCGGAATGAAGTGGATCGGGGCCCACGTCAGCGCCGAGGGCGGCGTTCACCAGGCGCCGCTGAACGCGTCGGCCATCGGCGCCCGCGCCTTCGCCCTCTTCGTGAAGAACCAGCGGCAATGGCAGGCCAAACCCCTTGATCCGCAGGTCCGCGAGGCCTTCGCCGCCAACCTGGCGGCCGGCGGATTCACCGCCGCGCAGGTGCTGCCGCATGCCGGCTACCTGATCAACCTCGCCAATCCCGATCCCGAGGCCCAGGCCCGCTCGACGGACTCCTTCATCAACGAGATGCGCCGCTGCGCCGACCTGGGGCTCGACCGGCTCAACCTCCATCCCGGCAGCCACCTGCGCCAGTGCAGCGTCGACGAGGCCGTCGGCCATGTCGCGCGCGCGGCCAACCGGGCGCTGGCCGAGGTGCCGGGGGTGACCATCGTCTTCGAGAACACCGCCGGACAGGGCGGCTGCCTCGGCGCCTGCTTCGAGGAACTGGCCGCGATCATCGAGCGGATCGACGATCCCGCGCGCGTCGGCGTCTGTCTCGACACCGCCCATCTCTATGCCGCCGGTTTCGACCTGGTCGACGAGGAGGCCTACCAGGCGACCCTCGCGCGCTTCGAGGCGCTGATCGGCTTCCGGTTCCTGCGCGGCATGCACCTCAACGACACGAAGGTCGTCCGCGGCAAGCGCGTGGACCGCCACGCCCTGCTCGGCGAGGGCAACCTCGGCTGGCCCGTCTTCCGCCACATCGTGCGCGATCCGCGGCTCGACGACATCCCCCTGATCCTCGAGACGCCGGACGAGACCCGCTGGGCTGGCGAGATCCGCCGGCTCTATGCCCTGGCCGCGGGGGACACCCCTGGGGAGGCGACGGCGTGAACGCGGTACCCGATGGCCGCACGGCGCCCTTTGCCGTGATCTTCGATCTCGACGGCGTCATCGTCAGCACGGACGCCTACCACCGCCAGGCGTGGCAACGCCTCGCGGACGAGCTGGGGCTGCCGTTCACGGAAGCCCAGGCGCAGGCCACGCGCGGGGTCGACCGCCTGGCGAGCCTGGCGATCGTCCTCGGCGGCGCCGCCGCGCGCTTCACGGCGGAGGAGCAGGCCGCGCTGGCCGCCCGCAAGAACGCGACGTACCAGGAACTCATCCGCGAAATCTCGGCCCGCGACCTGTTGCCCGGCGTCACCGCGCTTCTCGACGAGCTGGAGGCCGCGCGCGTGCCGCGCGCCATCGGCAGCGCCAGCCGCAACGCGGACGCCGTCCTGCGGCAGATGGGCATCGCGGCACGCTTCGACGCCATCGTCACGGGCCACGATTTCACGCGCGGCAAGCCCGCGCCGGATGTCTTCCTGACGGCGGCGCGGCGGCTCGGCATGC
>CAZYRQ010000356.1:0-2734 GCA_964649455.1 uncultured Lentisphaerales bacterium | reverse complement strand
CCGGATCACCTCCCAGTAGGGGCGCCGGAAGATGAGCTGGGCCGTGAAGATGTCGCAGCCGAAAGGCGGTGTCGCCGACCCGATCGCCGCCTGCAGCGTGACCAGTACGCCCAGCAGGACGGGGTCGATGCCGGTGGCGACGACGTACGGGGCGAAGATCGGGCTGAGAACGTAGATCGCCACGATCGGATCGACGAACATGCAGGCGACAAAGTAGGAGCCGACCACGACGAGCGTCACCCGCAGCAGGGAGGGGTCGGCGCCGAAGAGCGCCGGAACGAACTGCTGCGGGATCTGCAGGAAACTGAGCAGCCACGAGAAGGCCTGGCCCGCGCCGACCAGCACGAAGACCACGCCCGTGATCACGCCGGTCGAGAGGATGGCCTTGACCAGCCGCCGGCGCGACAGCGTCCGGAAGACCACGCCCTCGAGGACGATGGCGTAGGCCACCGAGGCGGCGGCGGCCTCGGTGGGGCTGAACAACCCCGCATAGATGCCGCCAATGACGATCAGCGGAAAGCCCAGCACCGGATAGCCGGCCCGCATGGCGGCCAGGCGCTCGGCGCCGGTGGCCTTCGGCAGACAGCCGATCTTGTGCCGTTTCGAGTAGAAGACGCAGTAGAGCGAGAAGAGGAGGAAGATCAAGATCCCGGGGCCGACCCCCGCCAGGAAGAGGTTGCCGATCGAGGTGCCGGTGACCACTCCGTAGACGATGAAGCCGATGCTGGGGGGGATGAGGAAGGCGATATCGGAGGCGTTGATGATCAGTCCCAGCGTGAAGGAGCTGGGATAGCCGGCCGCGAGCAGCATGGGGCGCAGCGTGCCGCCGATGGCCGCCACGGTGGCCTGCGTCGATCCGGAGACCGCGCCGAACAGAGTGCAGCTCGCGTTGGTCGTCATCGCCAGCCCGCCCGGAAGATGGCCGACAAAGGCCTGCACCATGCGGATCAGCCGTTTGGCCGACTGGCCCGACGTGATCAGGTTGGCGGCCAGGATGAACATCGGCACGGCGACCAGGGCGGGGGGGGATGATGCCGGTGATCATCTGCTGCACGAGCACCGTCTGGTTGAAGGCCGGCAGGTAAACGGCCAGGTAAAGCAGCAACGACCCCAGCAAGACCACCATGAAGGGGAAGCCCAGCAGAAGCAGCAGCACCATGCATGAAACCATCAGCAGCATGTCAAGTTCTCCTCAGCCCTCGGCCTCGTATTCGCCCTGCTGCTCCGGCGAGAGCCAGACCGCGTGCTCGGTGATGTTCTTGACGATCGTGCGGATGTACTGCATGCCGGCCGAGAGGAAGCTCAACGGCACGATCACGAGGAAGAACCAGTAGGGGATCCGCAGCGCCGGCGTCAGATGGCTCTGCATGCGGGCATGCATCAGGTAGCGGAAGGCGAGGCCGGCCATGATGAACATCACGCCGCCGCTGACGGCGGAGATCACGAAGATCATCGTCTTCTGCGCGCGGTAGGGCAGGGCGTCGAAGATCGCGCCCATGCGGATATGGCGCGCCCGCCGCACTGCGTAGCTGACGCCGACAAACGTGGTGAAAATGACGAGGAACTCGGTGAGCTCCTCGGCGTAGTACAGGCTCTTGAAGCACGTGCGCGCGACGACGTTGGCGATCAGCAGCAGGGCCAGGCCGCCCACGCCGATGCAGAGCGACCAGACCTCGAAACGCTCCAGCCCCCGTCCAGCCACGCGTCCCAGCATCCGCAGCCGCCACATCGGGATGCGCCGTCCATCGGCGTGTGACGCCTGGTTCATGGCGCGGCCATTCCCAGCGCCTGCCGGGCGTTCCTGATGTCGGCCAGGAGCGCGTCGAGCACCCGCTGCGCATCCGGACCGCCCTCCTTGAGAAAGACGTCGCGGACGGCCAGCGAGCGTTCGTGCCAGGCCTTGGCGGCCTCGGCTTCGAGCTCCGTCACCTGGATCTGCGGCCGTTCCGCGCGCATGGCCGCCAGCTCCTCGCGGTTGCGCGCCTCGATCCACGCCGCCGACGGAATGACCGCCTCGCGCCACCAGTTGCGGATCTGGCGCTGGCGCTTCGGGCTGAGACGGTCGAAGAACGCGGCGTTGACGGTGGGAATCCCGGTGAACGGTTCGGCCCAGAGCTGGGTGAAGTGGTCCTGCACCTCGTAGAACTTCATGCTGCGGATGGCGAAGACGGGATTGATCTGGGCATCGATCAGCCCCATCTGCAGACTGCTGTAGACCTCGCCGTAGGCCATGGGCGTCGGCGCGGCCCCGTAGGCGCGGTAGTTTTCGACCAGCAGCCGCGAGCCCATCACGCGGACCTTGAGTCCCTGCATCTCGTCGAGCGTGGCCACCGGCCGCTTGGCGGTCAGCCACTGCCAGCCTTCGTAGAACAGGCCCAGCGGCACGAGGCCGTTGCGGCGGAACGCCTGTTCCAGCAGCGGCAGGGTCTCGCCATGACGCACGACCCAGTCCATCACCTCGCCGATGCGCTCGCGCGGCCAGACGTAGTGCAGCAGCAGCACCTGGGCTTCCGGCACAAAGGAACTGATCCAGGCCGAATCGCTGAAGACGAATTCGATCACGCCCAACTGGGCCAGCTCGTTGATGTCGCGGGTGTCGCCGAGCGTGCCGCTGGGGTAGACCGAGACGTCGAATCGGCCATCGGTGTCGGTGCGCATCTGGTCGGCGAAGCGGTTGGCCCAGACCGTCATGAAGTCGCCGTCGAGTTCCTCGGAGGCGAACTTCACCTTCACC
>CAZYRQ010000355.1:0-2735 GCA_964649455.1 uncultured Lentisphaerales bacterium | reverse complement strand
TCATGGTCGAGATGCAGGAGACGGCCAACATCCTCAACAACGCCACGGCGCGCAGTCTGATCGTCCTCGACGAGATCGGCCGCGGCACGAGCACTTTCGACGGCATCAGCCTCGCCTGGGCCGTGGCCGAGTTCCTGCACAACACACCGCAGGTCAAGGCCAAGACGCTCTTCGCAACGCACTACCACGAACTGACCGACCTCGCCCTCACGCTCGACGGCGTCCGCAACTACTCCGTGCAGGTGCGGGAGCAGGGCGACGGCATCGTCTTCCTGCGCACGATCCGGCCCGGCTGCGCCGACAAGAGCTACGGCATCCACGTCGCGCGCCTCGCGGGCCTGCCGGCGGACGTGATCGCGCGGGCGCGGGAGATCCTCGGCAACCTCGAGGAGGGCGAGCTCGAGGCGGGGCAGCCCAGGCTGGCGCGTCGCAGCCGGCGGCGCGAGGCCCCGGACCTGCCCGGGCAGATGATGCTCTTCGATCTGTAGAGCAGGAAATGTCCATGCACGACGCACCGATCGAGACGGTCATTCTGGCGGATGGCGACTTTCCCGTCCATCCCGCTCCGCTGGCGCTCCTGCAGGGCGCGCGCCGCGTCGTCTGCTGCGACGGCGCGGTCGTCAAGCTGCTGGACGCGGGCCGCGAGCCCGACTGGATCGTCGGCGACCTTGACAGCCTGCCGGAGGCGCTGCGCGCGCGTTTCGCGGCGCGGCTGGCCGCGGATCCCCGCCAGGACGTCAACGATCTGACCAAGGCGATCCGCTTCTGCGCGGCGCGGGGCTGGAACGACTGGGTGATCCTGGGCGCCACCGGCGGCCGCGAGGACCACACGCTCGGCAACCTCGCGCTGCTTGTCGAGCACGCTCGCGGCGTGGCCGGGGCCGCGCTGGTGACCGACACCGGGCGCTTCACGCCGCTCTACGCCTCCGGCCGCATGGCGAGCCGCGCCGGCCAGCAGATCTCGGTCTTCAGCTTCGACCCCGCCACGGCGATCACCTCCCGCGGCCTGCGCTACCCGCTGGAGCAACTCCGGCCCGCCCGCTGGTGGCAGGCGACGCTCAACGAGGCGCTGGGCCCCGCATTCGAGCTCGAGTTCGACGGCGGCCCGCTCCTGGTCTACGCCACGCATGCGGCCGCCGGCGACCCGGACGCGGTGGAACCGGCCGATCTGCCCGTGGCCCTGACGATCGCCGGAAGCGACAGCGGTGGCAACGCGGGCATCCAGGCCGACCTGCGCGCCTTCCACGCCCTGCGCGTCCACGGCTGCACGGCGATCGCGGCGCTGACGGCGCAGAATCCCGACGGGGTGCGCAGCGTCCAGCTCGCGGACGCCGCGCACCTGGGCCAGCAACTCGACGCGATCCTCGACTGCTATGCGGTGGCGGCCCTGAAGACCGGCATGCTGGCCACCTCCGGGCTGATCGGCGTCGTGGCCGGACGGCTCGCCGCGCATCCCGGGATCCACAAGGTCGTCGATCCGGTGATGGTGGCGACGAGCGGGGCGCGTCTGCTGGCGGACGAGGCGGTTGCGGCTTTGCGGACGCACCTGCTGCCGCTGGCGACGCTCATCACGCCCAACCTACCCGAAGCCGAGGTGCTGAGCGGCGCGCGGATCGACTCGGCAGCCGCCATGCAGGCGACCGCGCGGTCGCTGGCCGCGCGGTTCGGCTGCGGGGTCATGATCAAGGGCGGGCACGACCGCGAACGGCCCGCGCACGACCTGCTCTGCCTGCCCGGCGGCGCGTGCTGGTGGCTCGCGACGCCTGTCATCGAGCGGCCGCGGTCGACGCACGGCACGGGTTGTACCCTGAGCGCGGCGATCACCGCCGCGCTGGCGAAGGGGCGCTCCCTGCTGGAGGCCGTGGTCGACGGCAAGGCCTTCGTGTACGAGGCGATCCGCACGGGGCGCATGGTCGGTTCAAGCGCAGCGGTGCTGGGCCAGCCGGAACGCCTGCCGCGTTCCGTCGTCACCATAGAATCGGCGCGGTGAAGGCTTGAGCACGCACCGCCGGGGACGGCGGACTCCACGTTCCGGCTTCCCTGTTCGGCCGCCAAGATACGACAGGCAGTCGTGCCTGTCGCCGAGAGGGGGAGTGTCGACACTTATTCGAGGCTCCTGCAAAACCCTTGCTTGCAGGCGTGGCACGGGCAGCTTGCCCGTGTCCTATGGGCCGGACGACACGGAGGTCTCCATCATTGCAAACAAAGGTAATGCCATGGAACTGGAGGGTCGGGCTCCGTCCCGACCGGAGGCGGACGCCAAATTGAGAATTGCTGGCAAAGGCTACTGGAATGGACAAGCGCAAGTCTTTCATGCTATCATCATTGAGTTTTGGGGCATGTATTAGGAGCCATCCATTTGGAAGCATCCACAACGAAACGGAGCGGCGGGATGAACGCAGGCGAGGTAAATGTGCCGAGAGCCATGCAGAGGGCCGCGCGGCGCGGCGCGGTCGCCGTCTGGATGTCGCTGGCCGCGAGCCTGGCGGCGCAGGTGACGACGATCTACATCGACGCCTACGATCAGCCCGCCGCCACGGGATGGAATCAGGTCCGGCTGTCGTCGGCGGGCACCTACAGCAACCTGGTCGACAGCGTGGGCGCCGATATTCCCGTCTGGGTGCAGGTGACCACGGCGATCTCGGGCCCCAACGCCAACTCAGCGAATCCGCCGACCGGCGACGCGGCCGAGTTCGCCCCGGCCGGCCAGAGCCAGTGCTTCGGCTCGACCACGC
>CAZYRQ010000354.1:0-2745 GCA_964649455.1 uncultured Lentisphaerales bacterium | reverse complement strand
CCAGACCCGTCGCCCTGATCACCGGCGGCAGCCGCGGCATCGGCCTCGGCTGCGCGCTCGCGCTGGCCCGCGCGGGCTACGCCCTCGCCGTCGCCGGCCGACGCCCTGAGGCCGACTGCCGGCCGGCGCTCGACAGCCTGCGCGCCGCCGGCGCCGACGTGAGCTACACGGTCTGCGACGTGGCCGACCGTTCCGCGCGCGAGGCCCTGTTGGAGGCGGTGCGCGCGCGTTTCGGTCGGCTCCACGTGCTGGTCAACAACGCCGGCATGGCCCCCCGCGAGCGGCGCGACATCCTGGAGGCCGACGAGGCGAGCTTCGAGGAGCTCCTGCGCGTGAACCTGACGGGCCCCTATTTCCTCACGCAGGCCGCCGCGCGCTGGATGATCGCGCAGCGGCAGGCCGACGCCGCCTTCCGCGGCTGCATCGTCAACATCTCCTCCATCTCCGCCGCGACGGTCTCGCTCAACCGCGGCGAGTACTGCGTCTCCAAGGCGGGCGTCAGCATGGCGACGCAGCTCTGGGCGGCGCGTCTCGCCGAGTTCGGGCTGCCGGTCTACGAGATCCGGCCCGGCATCATCGCCACCGACATGACGGCCGGCGTGCGCGAGAAGTACGACCGGCTCATCGCCGGGGGCCTGGTGCCGGAACGCCGCTGGGGCACGCCCGAGGATGCCGGACGCGCCGTCGCCGCGCTCGCCCGCGGCGAGCTGCCCTACGCCACGGGGCAGGTCATCCACCTGGACGGCGGCCTCTCCATCCCGCGCCTGTAGCCTCCCCGCCATGCGCACCACCTCCCTCTCGACCGCGGCCTGGGGCTCCGTGCCCCTCCACCTCTGCCACACGCTGGTGGCGGGCAGCGGCGCGGCCGGCCTGAACGCGGCGCTCCAGGCGCGGCGCCGCGGGCTGGACGACGTGCTCGTCGTCACCGAGGGCCTCGCGGCCGGCACCTCCATCAACACCGGCAGCGACAAGCAGACCTACTACAAGCTCGGGCTCTGCGGCGCGACGCCCGACTCGCCGCGCGCGATGGCCGCCGACCTCGCGGCCGGCGGCGCCATGCACGGCGACCTCGCGCTGGCCGAGACCGCCGGCTCGGCGCGCGCCTTCCTCAACCTCGTCGACCTCGGCGTGCCCTTCCCGCGCGACCGCTACGGCCAGTTCGTCGGCTACCAGACCGACCACGACCCGCGGCAGCGCGCCACCTCGACCGGCCCCTACACGAGCCGCGACATGTGCCGCGCGCTGACCGCCGAGCTGCGGCGCCTGCGCCTGCCGATCCACGAGGGCCGCGTCGCCGTCGCGCTGCTGACCCTGCCGGACGCGACTCCCGGCGCCGCGGGCCGCTGCGCCGGCCTCCTGACCCTCGACGGCGCGGGCCGTCCGGAGATCTACCTCGCCGAGCACACCCTGCTGGCCGTCGGGGGGCCGGGCGGCCTCTACCGCGACAGCGTCTATCCCGAGGGGCACACCGGCGCCATCGGCCTGGCGCTCGAGGCGGGCGCCCTGGCGCGCAACCTGCCCGAGTCGCAGCACGGCCTCGCGTCGCTCCGGCCGCGCTGGAACGTCTCGGGCTCCTACCTGCAGGCGGTGCCGCGCCTGGTCAGCGCGGCTCCCGGCGGCGCGCCCGAGCCCTTCCTGCCGCAGGCCTTCGGCTCGGACGCCGCCGCGGCCGACCGGCTCTTCCTCAAGGGCTACCAGTGGCCCTTCGACGCCGACCGCGCCCTCGCGGGCGGCTCCTCGCTGGTCGACCTGCTCGTCTGGCGCGAGACCGCCGTCCGCGGGCGCCGCGTCTTCCTCGACTTCCGCCGCAATCCCGACGGCTGGGATCCCGCGCGCCTCTGCCCGGAGGCGCGCGACTACCTGGCGCGCTGCGGCGCCACCGGCGCCACCCCCTTCGAGCGCCTGCGCCAGATGAACCCCGGCGCCATCGCGCGCTTCGCGGACCAGGGCATCGATTTGTCGGCCGAGCCCGTCGAGATCGCCGTCTGCACCCAGCACAACAACGGCGGCCTGGCGGCCAACGCCTGGTGGGAGTCGGAGAACCTGGCGCATCTCTATCCGATCGGCGAGGTCAACGGCTCGCACGGCCTGCGCCGGCCCGGCGGCTCGGCGCTCAACAGCGGACAGGTGGGGGGCCAGCGCGCGGCGGAGTATCTCGCGGCGCGGGGCGCCGGCTGGACGCTCGACCGGCGCGCGGCCCGCCAGGCGGCGCGTGAGCGGCTGGAGGCGCTGGCCGGCTGGCTGGCGGCGGGCCGGAGCCAGGCCGCGAGCGACTGGCGCGCCGAGCGCGGGGAACTGCAGGCGCGCATGAGCCGCGCCGGGGCGATGCTGCGCGACGCCGATGTCCTGCGGGCGGCCGTCGGCGAGGCGCGTGGGCAGATGGAGCGGCTCGGGCGACAGGGCTGCCGGTGGGATGGAGAGGGCGAGCGGGCCGAGGCGCTGCGCACGCGCATGCTCTGCCTCACGCACCAGGTCTACCTCGAAGCGATCGCCTTCGCCGTGTCGCAGGGGGTCGGCAGCCGCGGGTCGGCGCTGGTGCTCGGCCCCGGCGGCGCCGCGCTGCCCGCGGGGCTCGCGGACTGGCGTCCGCTGCCGGAGGATCCCGCCTTCCGGAACCGGGTGCAGATCACCCGCTGGACGCCCGGCGGGGGCGTCTTCAACGCCTGGGAGCCGTGCCGGCCGATTCCCGAGACCGACACCTGGTTCGAGACCGCCTGGGCGGCGTACCGCGACGGCCGCCTCTTC
>CAZYRQ010000353.1:0-2747 GCA_964649455.1 uncultured Lentisphaerales bacterium | reverse complement strand
CCGAGCCGCTCTTCATCCATCCGCTATCATCGGTCCACTACCCCTTTCCGTCCGACCTACCGTCCAAGACGGGCGCACATGCGGAAACCATCCAAACCGCGATCGGCGGCATTCGGACGGATGACTGGCACGAGAGGTTCTTTCTCTATTGGAGGCGCTGGCGCGACAACGCGGCGGCCTCCACGGCCTCGCTGGCATTCCTGCCCGCGGACACCCGCATTCCCGACCACACGATCTGGACTCACATGGCCGTCACCTCGGCGCTGGCCCCCTGTATCGACGGCCACGACGCCCGCCCCGAACTGCTGCTGTTCCAGCTCGGCCCGGTGCAGGACTTCATCGCCCAGGCCCGGTCCCAGCGTGATCTCTGGTCGGGCTCCTATCTCATCTCCTGGCTGATGGCTCATGCCATCAAGGCCGTCACCGACGAGATCGGCCCCGACGCCGTCATCTTTCCCAGCCTGCGGGGCAACGGCATCTTCGACGCGCTTCACCGGGAGACGTTTTACGCCGCGGAATGGGAGAGCGGCGACGGCACCCGCCAGACCACTTGGGAACGGCTGATTGCGGACCGGGGCGGGAAGGGACGCGTTGCCGACTGGCTGCTGACTCCGACCCTACCCAACCGGTTCTTCGCCATCGTGCCCCCGAGCCGCGGCCCAGAGTTGGCGCGGCGGGCGCAGCAGGCCGTTGTCAGCGAACTTGGTTCCATCGGCGAGGCGGTCTGGCAATGGCTGGCGAAGCAAGGGGCGAAAGACGATTGGAAAAAACGCTGGGACGCTCAGATTGCGGCCTTCCCCCAGACCGCCTGGGCCGTCCAGTCCTGGCTCGACCGTGAAACCTGCCTGGCCGCCTCCGATCAGTTGCCGAAGGATGTGGGCGATTCGGTTGGCGTTGCCGGACGGATCCGGAGCATGCTCGAACTCGGCGAGAAACAGCTTCCGGAAAGCGACCGCGACGAGCGTTATTACTCCGACAAAGCCCATAAAACGCGCCTCAACAACTTCGGTCTCCTCTGGTCGGCCCACTACGCCCTGCTCGACGCCAAACTCGCCGCGCGCCGCAACACACGCGACTTCGCACAATGGAATCCGGCGGGAGAAGGTGCCGTCAAGGACTCGCTCTCCGGCAAGGACGAGTGCATCGGCGACGAAGATTTCTGGGGTAAGCTGACGAAAGAACACAAGGATCTCTTCACGGCCGCCTCGCACCGCTACGGCGCCATGAACCTGATCAAGCGTCTCTGGTGCCGTCCCGAGGCCGTCGGCTACCTGCCGCAAAGGCTCGGCCTCGGCACCGGCGTCGTCACTCAAGCGCTGCGTGCCGATTCCACCCAGGAGATCGCCGCCCGCAACATCCCCGCGGCCGCCGATCAGGATCGAGCGTTTCGTTCCCCCTACATTGCCGTCCTGGCTATCGACGGCGACAAGATGGGCCAATGGGTCTCGGGAGCCAAAACCCCAAAGTTCGTGAATCAGCTCGCACCCAAAGCCCAAAAGTATCTCGCCGATCACGGCGCCTCCGGCCTTCAGCGTCTGCTCACCCCCTCTTACCACCTTCAGTTCAGCGAGGCGCTCGCCAATTTCGCCATGCACCAGGCACGCGATATTGTCGAGAGCCATGGCGGCGACCTGATCTACGCCGGCGGCGACGACGTGCTTGCCATCCTCCCCGCCACCCGCGCCATCGCCTGTGCCCAGGCGTTGCGTGCCGCCTTCCGGACCGACTACGATAACGGAAGACTCTATCCCGGCACACACAGCGAACTCTCCTGCGGCATCGCCGTCGGCCACCAGAACGCCCCGCTGCAGATGCTGGTCAAGGAGGCGCAGAAGGCCGAGCATCGCGCCAAGCAAGACTATGGCCGTGCCGCGCTGGCGATCACGCTCTACAAACGCTCGGGCGAGATCATCGAGTGGGGCTGCAAGTGGAAAAACAACGCACTCGACCTCATGGCCCGCGTCACGGCGTTGACCAACGTCGGCAACCTCTCCGGGCGATTTCCCTACGCTCTCGCCGAGTTGCTCCAACCCTATGCGCTGGACGACGAAAAAGACGCCACCAAGCTGGCGGCCATGCGACCGGTCGTCGAGGCCGAGGTGCGCCACGTCCTTTCGCGCCAGGGTGCGGGACTCTCCCCTGCGGAGCGGGCGTCCCTGGCCGCCGAGATCGACCGCTATCTTGTTACTTGCTGGTCTCCGCCGGCCTCTGAGTCCGGCGTCCTGAGTCCGGCGTCCCAAGCCCCAGAACCCGGGACGCAGGATCCAGAGCGAGGAAAAACCCGCCCCCAGGACTTCATCAACCTGTTTCTTGCCGAAACCTTCATCAACCGCCACCGCGGGGAGGATTGAGCCATGTCGCTGAAACACACCTTTGCCCTTGAGCCCCGCGATCTGCTTTTCCTGCGCGACGCCCGCCCCATGGCCGCCTCCGACGCCGGACTCGGCGCCAACTGGCCGCGCCCCGACCAGCTCTGGAACGCCCTGATCAACGCCTTCCACCGCCAATGGCCGGAGCCGCAATCCTGGGACGGAACAGGGAAACACACTTTCCGTGATAAGCAACTGGCCGAGCACGACGGTAAAAGCAAGGACAAGAATGCGGATTCCTCGTTCCGTTTCGGCGCGCTCAAGACCATCGGGCCCTTCCCCTGCAGGGACGGCACCCTCTACCTGCCCTGCCCGCTCGACCTCGGCATGCAACTCGTGCCATGCGCAGACACCGACCTCCCGGCCCCGCTGACCCAT
>CAZYRQ010000352.1:0-2775 GCA_964649455.1 uncultured Lentisphaerales bacterium | reverse complement strand
CTGGGGGCGGTGGCGTGCCAGTTCGAGCATGCCGCCAGCGGCGCCCGCGTGCTGCACCTCTTCTGCGACGACGCCGAGAACGCCTTCACCATCAACTTCCCCACACCGCCGCCGGACGACACCGGCATGCCCCACATCCTCGAGCACATGGTGCTGGCGGGCTCCGAGAAGTTTCCGGTCAAGGAGCCCTTCTTCGAGATGGTCAAGATGTCGATGGCCACCTTCATCAACGCGATGACCGGCTACGACACGACCTACTACCCCGTCTGCAGCAACGTCGAGCAGGATCTCTTCAACCTGGCCGACGTCTACTTCGACGCCGTCTTCCACCCGCTGCTGACCCCCGCCACCTTCGCGCGCGAGGCGCACCATCTCGCGCCCGCCGATCCGGCGGATCCGGCCGGCGCCCTGCGCCTCGACGGCATCGTCTACAGCGAGATGAAGGGCGTCTTCTCCGATCCCGAGGCCATCCTCGCGCGCGAGGCCGTCCGCAAGCTGCTGCCCGACACCTGCTACGGACGCGAGTCGGGCGGCGATCCGGCGGCGATCCCCTCGCTGACGCACGCGGCGCTCCAGGCCTTCCACGCCACCCACTACCATCCCTCGAACGCCTGCCTCGTGCTCTACGGCAACATCCCCGCCCTCCGCTTCCTCGACTTCCTCGCCCCGCGCCTCGCGCCCTACACGCGCGTCCCGCGCACGCCCCTTCCCGCGCGCCAGCCCCGCTGGAGCGCGCCGCGCCTCCACCGCGAGACCTATCCCACCGCGCCCGGGGAACCCGTGGCCGAGAAGACCTTCCTGCTGATGAACTGGCTGGCCGGCGACAACCGCGACCCCGTCGAGGCGGCCGCCCTGCGCCTCGTCTCGCTGCTGCTCCTGGGACATGACGCCGCGCCCCTGCACCGGGCGCTGATCGACGCCCATCTCGGCGCCGACCTCGTCATGTCCGGCAGCAGCGACATCGGCAGCGAGGCCTCCTTCCATGTCGGCCTCGAGGGCGCCGAGCCCGAACGCCTCGACGCCTTCCGCGACCTCGTCCTCGACACGCTGCGCGCGGCGGCCGACACGCCCTTCACCGACGAGCAGATCCAGACCGCCTTCCAGCAGGCGGCCTACGAGACACTCGAGATCGCGCCGATGTTCCCGCTGCACACCGTCTTCCGCGTCGTCGCCGCCTGGATGGCCGACCTCGATCCGCTGCTCTACCTCCGCAACGCCAGCCACTTCCAGGCCCTGCGCCAGGCCCAGGCCCGCGAGCCGCGGCTCTTCAACCGCCTGATCCGCGAGCGCCTGCTGGAGAATCCCCACCGCCTCGACATCGTCCTCGCGCCCGACGCCGCGCTCGAGGCGCGGCGCGAGGAGGCGACCGCGCGGGAACTGGCCGCGCGCCGCGCCGCGCTGGACGAGGCCGGCCTGCGGGCCATCGCCGCGGCGGCCGCGGAGCTCGACCGCGCCAACGGCACCCCCAACCCGCCCGAGGCCGTGGCGCGCCTGCCGCAGCTGAAGCCCGCCGACATCCCGCCCGAGCCGCGGCAGATCGACACGACACCGCACGCCCTGGCCGGCGGCGCCACGCTGCTCGTCAACGCGATGCCCACCAACAGCATCGTCTACCTCAGCCTGCAGTTCGATCTCACCGGGCTTCCCGAACACCTCTGGTCCTGCCTGCCGCGCCATGCCGAGGCCCTGAACAAGTTCGGCACGGCCACGGCCGACTACGCCACGCTGGCCACGCGCATCGGCGCCAACACGGGCGGCCTCGCCGCCGGCACCGCCTTCTACACGCCCGTGGACCAGCCGGACCGGCTGCTGCCGGTGCTGATCGTTTCACTGAAAACGCTCGACGAGCGGGTCACGCCGGCGCTCGACCTGCTGGAGGACCTGCTCTTCTCCCTCAATCCGCGCGATGCCGCGCGCATGCGCGATGTCCTGACCCAGGCGCGCGCCGAGAACCGCACCGAGATGGTCCAGAACGGCGCCCTGACCGTCCGCCTCCAGGCCGGCCGACGCCTCAACACGCTCGGCCACCTGGGCCATGTCACCGGCGGCCTGCCGCAGCTCGCCCTCACCGAGGCGTGGCTGGCCGACTTCGACCGCGGCAACCGCGAGGTCGCGGAGGCCATCGAGGCCATCCGCGGCTTCCTGCTGAACCGGCGCCGCGTGACGGCCAGCGTGACGGCCGCGCCGGCCGCGGTCGAGGCCATCCGCGCGCGCCTCGACGCCTGGCTCGGCCGCATGGCCGACACGCCCGTCGCGCCCGGCGGGACCGGCTTCGCGCCGGCGGCGCCGGGCGTCGAGGGCCTGGCCGCCGCCCTGCAGATCGCCCACTGCGCGATGGTCATGCCGGCGCCGCACCTCTCCCACCCGGACGAGCCGCTGCTCGCCGTCGGCGCGCACCTCGTGTCGATGGACTACCTGCTGCCGGAGATCCGTTTCAAGGGCAACGCCTACGGCGCGAGCTTCAGCCACCAGAGCCTCGCCGGCGCCTTCGTCCTCTCGTCGTACCGCGACCCCCGCCTGACCGAGACCCTCGATGTCTTCCGCCGCGTGGCCGATCACGTCCGGCAGGCGCCCTGGAGCCAGGGCGACATCGACCGGGGCATCATCGGCGTGGCCAAGCGCGACGAGAAGCCGCTGCGTCCGGCCGAGGCGACCGGCGTGGCCCTCTTCCGCCACACGATCGGCGAGCGCTTCGAGCGGCGCTGCCGGCGGCGCCGGCGGCTGCTCGAAGCCACGCCCGACACCGTGCGGCACGCCCTGCTGCAGGCGCTGGAG
>CAZYRQ010000351.1:0-2777 GCA_964649455.1 uncultured Lentisphaerales bacterium | reverse complement strand
CGCGGATACTCCATGCAGAGCAGGCGGGTCGGCCGGACATCCTCCTCGATGGCCGGGAAGCGTCCGACCGGATCGAGGAACCGGTTGTCGCGCTCGTCGTCATTGACCTTGGAGACCTCGCCGACCAGCACCGCGCCCCTGCCCGGTTCGCCCCAGAACGTGTGGTAGATGCGGCTGGTGATGCAGACGCTCTCGCCGGGCCGCAGCCGCAGCACCGCGCCGGCCGCCAGTTGCCGCCGGACGCCGTCGACCGAGAGCGTGAATGACCGGCTGCGGGCCAGCCCCTCCGCGGCGGTGGCCTGGTAGAAGCGGATCAGCAGGTTGCCGCCGCCACGGTTGATGATGTCCTCGGCCTTGTTCCAGTGGAAATGCATGGGTGTCACCTGGCCCTCGCCGACGACCATGGCCTTCTCGCAGTAGGTCTTGCCGCGGTAGCGCGCTTTCGTGGGGTGGCCGTTGCGGAGCGTCAGCAGCACGAGCCCGGTCTCGCGGAAACGCCCCGAGCCGAAGTCGGTGATGTCCCAGCCGAGATGGCAGTCGCGGATTTCGTCGGCCTCGGCGCCCAGACGCGCCCACTTCTGCGGACTCCAGATGGCAAAGGGCGGCAGCGAAATGCCCTGGCGGGACATGAAGGTGGCGGCATGGTCGATGATGGCGTTGACTTCCGAACGTTTCATGCATTTTCCCCCTGGTCGATACGTCAACGTGCCGCTCAGCGGGTCTCGCGGACGGCTTGTTGGAGCGTGCCGGTGGCGATGGTGAAGAACCCCAGCGCGCCGAGCCCGTAGCCGCTGGCCTTGAAGCGGTCTGCCTCCGTGTCCATCACCCCGCCGAAGTGCAGTGTGCCGTCCTGGTCGAAGCAGGCCGGCCAGAGGATGCGCGCCTGCTGGTCCTTATCGTCCGTCACGATGCCGAGGTCGCGCGTCTGTCGGCGCCGGGCGTCGTAGTGGAAGACCCGGTTGCGGTTCCAGGCATAGAGGTAGACCGAGTCGTCGGGCGCGCGCACAACCGCGTTGGCCTCGGGCGGCACCTCCGCCAGCCAGTCGAACGCCGGGCGGCGCAGCAGGCCTGCGGCGATTCGGAAGCGGTAGAGGAACTGCCGCTTGCCGTAGCGGATCACGCCGACCACCTCGCGCCGGTCGCGCGAGAGGCCGCGGATCATCGAGGTGTAGTAGAACCAGTCGTCGCCGAGCGGGCCGTCGGCCTGCGGCGGGGCGCCATGCTCCAGCACCTCCTCAATGGTGCCGACATCGGGATCGAAGCGCGCGAGGCGGCCCGCGCGGCTGAAGAAGTAGGCGCGCCCGTCCGCGAAGAGCATCGGCATGGCGTAGCCGTGGTGCGCGGCCTGGCCCTTGTCGACGATGGCTCCTGTCTGGAGATCCTTGACGATCAGGTGCGCAGATGGATAGGTCAGCCCGTAGAGCTTTTGTCGCGGCTCGTCGAGTTCGACGCGCATGACCGAGTCGTTGTGATAGGCGCGCCCGAGGTCGCGGCAGGCGCCGGTGGACGGGTCGTAGCAGATAAAGTGGCCGCCGCCGTAGGGCGACGGATGCTCGCCGGTCATGGCCCGGTCGCATCCGAGATGCGAACCGAAGTAGACTTTGCCGTCTGCGGCCACCTGGAGCTGCGAGTGGATCTTGCCCGAGGGGATGATCTGCCCGGGGTTCTCGCCGATGGCCAGGCTGACGTCGCAGACGGCGGTGACCTGGTCGTTAGAACGGTTGTAGCGGATCAGGTTGGCGGGGCTGCCGTAGGTCGAGGTGCCCAGATAGAGCGAGCCGTCGTGCCCGATGGCGAGCGCATCGAAGACGGCGATGCCGCGGTACTGCGGCGGCACGGCCTTGAAGCGGCACCGCAGCACGCGGCCGGTGGTGGCCGGTTCGGCCGCAGCCGACACCGCCGCGACGAACAGGAGCACCCCGCACAGGACGGAGGGATAACCCAACATGGCCCGTATCTTCATGCCCGCATTGTAGATCATCGGTGGCGGGGAAGCAATGGCGGGGGTAATCGATGGCAAAGGTTCATGCAAACCACCCGGTCGCTGCGCCAACCTGCGCATGTAGGCATCTACAACGGCCATTTCAACAACAACCGCAACCCCGAGGGCGTTCAAAATGTCATGCGGGCGTGGGGAGCGGTCTGGCCTGTGGCGAGACGGTGTGCAGTTGGGTGCCGGGGTTCTTCTCGAGGAAGTAATCGAGTGCCCAGGGCGTGGGAAAGAGGATGACCAGGTTGCCCTGCAGATCCTCGGCGAGCTTGACGCCGATGCCCAGGTAGGCCTCCTCGTACTGCTCGCGGCGGACGCCCGCGTCGAACCAGCGCACGAGGGTGTAGGGCGCGGGCTCGATGCGCGGGTCGGCACCGTACTCGTTCCGCAGACGGTAGAGCACCACATCGAACTGGAGCTGGCCGACGGCGCCCAGCAGCGAGCTGGTTAGGCCGGTCTCGGGTGTTCTGAAGGCCTGGATGACCCCCTCGTCCAGCAACTGATCGAGTCCTTCGCGGAACTGCTTCTGCTTGGCCGTGCCGATGTTGCGGATCGTGGCGAAGGCTTCGGGCGAGAAACGGGGGATCTCGTCGTAGCGGATGCCGGGATCCGTGGCGAGCGTGGCGCCGATGCGGAAGGCCTTGTGGGTCACGAGTCCGACGATGTCGCCGGGATAGGCCGTCTCGACGCTCTCGCGGTCCTGGCCGAAGAGCTTCTGCGGATAGGAGAGGCGCACGGGCTTGCCGGTGTCGGGATCCGGCACGACCATGTCCTTCTCGAAGGTGCC
>CAZYRQ010000350.1:0-2779 GCA_964649455.1 uncultured Lentisphaerales bacterium | reverse complement strand
GGAAGAGCCTGGCGCAGCTCGGCTGGGTGGGCGTGGTCTGGACGATGTACGCGGCTGCCTGCAGCGTCTCGGTCGAGGGCTTCGCGTTTCCCGCCTTCATGCTGCCGGTCGCCGCCGGCTCGGTGCTCCTGATCGCCGGCTTCATGCTCGACCGGAGCGAGCTGCGGACGCAGGGCGTCGACCTCGGCATGCTGCCCTTGAACATCATCAGCTGCCTGGGCGACATCATCTCCTACGTGCGCCTCTTCGCCGTCGGCATGGCGTCGGTCAAGGTCGCGGAAAACTTCAACCAGATGGCGCTCTCCCTGTCGCTGCCGCTCTGGGCCAAGATTCCCTGCCTGCTGCTGATCCTGCTGGCGGGGCACGGCATGAACCTGCTGATGGGGGCGTTGAGCATCCTCGTGCATGCCGTGCGTCTCAACACGCTCGAATTTTCCAATCACAAGGGCGTCAGCTGGAGCGGTTTCGCCTACCGCCCCTTCCGGCGCCAGACGCCCGCGGCCGCCGAGTCCGGCGACTAGCCCGCAACACGATTCCTTCAACCACACGCCAGGAACAACCAGGAGTACACACATGGATCCAGCAATGAATACCGGATTGGGCATCGCCGGCGCCGTCATGGCGCTCGCCCTGAGCGCCGTCGGCTCGGGACTCGGCACGGGGGTCGCGGGCAGCGCGGCCGTCGGCGCCTGGAAGAAGTGCTACGCCCAGGGCAAGCAGGCCCCCTTCCTGCTGCTCTCGTTCGTCGGCGCGCCGCTGACGCAGACGCTCTACGGGATGATCGTGATGTTCGTCATGATCGAGCGCGCCGTGCAGGGCGCCTCCTGGATCGCCCTCTGCCTGATCGGCATCTTCGCCGGCCTCGGCATCGGCCTCTCGGCCGTGATGCAGGGCCGTACCGCCGCGGCAGCCGCCGACGCCCAGGGCGAGACGGGCCAGGGCTTCACGAACTACCTCGCCGCGATCGGCATCATCGAGACGGTGGCCATCTTCACGATGGTCTTCGCGCTGATCGCCGTCGGCAAGGTCTAGGCAGGCCGCGGCTGGCGCGGAAGGGAAGCCAACATGACAGAAGAACTCCAGCAATTGCTTGACCGCATCCGCACGGAAGGCGTCGAGAAGGCGCAGGCCGAGGCGCAGGCCCTGGTCGAGCAGGCCCGCCGGGAGGCCGGCGAGATCGTGGCCCGGGCCGAGGCCGAGGCTAAAACCTTCCGGGAAACGGCGCAGCGCGACGCCGACGCCTACCAGCGCCGCGCCGAGCAGAGCATCCGCCAGGCGGCGCGCGACGTGCTGATCCAGGTCGAGCAGGATCTGGTCGGGCGCTTCGAGGGCCTGCTGAGCCGCGAGGTCGGGGCGGCCGTGGCCGACGAGGCCTCCTTCCGCCGATGGGTCTCCGAAGCTGTGGCCGCCTATCTCAAGGGTGGCGACAAGGAGGTCGAGGTGGTCGTCGGCGGCGCCGCCGCCGAGCAGGCTGCCGGGCTCCTTGCGCGGCTGCGGCAGGAGGCGGGAACAGGGCAGGGCATCACCATTGCGTCCAATCCGGCCTTTCCGGCGGGCTTCACCCTGCGCCTGCAGGGCGGACGCGTCGCGTACAGCTTCACCGCCGAGGCGATCACCGCCGCGCTGGCGCGCCTGCTGCGCCCGCAACTGGCCAAGCTGCTCGCGCCGGCCAAGTAGGGTTTCGCGGCATGAACCTCGACTACTTCATCGCCTCGCTGCCGATGCTGATGCCCGGCCATCCGCCGGGGATCACGGTGGCGGCCTTCCGGTCGGCCTGCGCGGAGCACCTCTCCGGTCGGCTCCGCGCGGCGGTCGAGGCGCTGCTGGACGACCAGGCCTATCCCCATCCCTTCGTGGCCGCCTGGCGCCGGCACGAGACGGGCCTGCGCAACGCCATTGCCCGGCGGCGCGCCGCGCGCCTGGGTGCAGACGCCCAGCCGTGGCTCCGGCCGGACGGCAGCGACGAGGCGCGCATCGGTCACGGCGTGGCGGCGGCCTTCGAGCAGCCCGACCCGCTGCAGCGCGAACGCGCGCTCGACCGTCTGCGCTGGCAGGCGGCCGATGCGTTGCAGGGCATCCAGCCGCTGACCCCCGGTGTGCTGCTGGCCTATGCCGTCAAGCTGCGCCTGCTGGCGCGCTGGCAGGCGCTCGATGCCTCCGCCGGGCGCCAGCGCCTTGAGACCCTCGTCACGCTGCCGTGAGGGGAATAAGAATGGTAGGCCGCGCGGGGGTCGAACCCGCGACCCCGTGATTAAAAGTCACGTGCTCTACCGACTGAGCTAGCGGCCTAAAAATGCTGTTTTTGATGGCGGGGCAGGGTGAGATTATACGCCAGCAAGGTGGTTCGTTTCAAGCCGAGACGCATTATAGTATTGTCAGCTAAGACGCTAACAAGACGGCGCTGGCGATGGGCCGCCGGGGCAATACCACCCGATCTCCGTGCGTCACTGGATAGGCTAGGGTGTGCTGCGCAACTTGGTCAATAATGCCCGGTCGACCGCTGGTCCCCGCCGCAGCCCTGTCCAGCGTGTGTAATCGGCTAGCCACAGGGGGGCGCGCGGGAAGCGCATGGAGGAGCGGGCGGCAGTTGCAGGCAGACGCGTCACGTGTACACGCCCTTGCCCCGTTTACCGGGCCTGAAGGCCCTCGCATACTTCCGGCTGAAGCCGGTACTCCGACGGGGAGGTCCGTGCCGGTGAACCCTCGCGCCGGAGTCCCGCCTTCAGGTAGCGTTGATTTATACAGGCGCAATAGAGCAAGGTAGGGCGAACCGTCCCGG
>CAZYRQ010000349.1:0-2784 GCA_964649455.1 uncultured Lentisphaerales bacterium | reverse complement strand
CTGCGAGGCGGCGCCTTCGAGCGCCTTTACCAACAAAGTGGCCGTGTTCCACTTCTTTCTGGGGCTTCCGTTAATCGCGATGATCTTCATGTCAGAGACCTCTTAATGTGCGCTTGTGTGAACGGACAGGCCGCGATGCACATGCCGCAGATGCCTGAGCGACCCAGCCGGGCCATGCTGACCTTCCGCATGCCCGCCATGCAGGCTTTCGGATCCCAGAATCCTTCCCGGGGCATCCCCAAGAGAAGCGCCGCCGCCGCCGCTTCCGATGAAGGAATATCATGGGGGTTGACAAGCGTGGTGAGCGCCATCTCCTTCAGGATGGCCGACATCGCCTTTCTTGTCAGGGTGATCATGCTTCCCTCGTGATTGGGTTTCCCGAAAACGATGCGGTACGGCACCGAGCGGCATGCCCAAAGAATACCGCGATAGACGCATTCCCGCCACAAGGATCACGTTGAGATAGCCGAGCCCGAACAGGCTCCAGAACCACTGGTCGTCCTCCACGCAGTCGCAGTGCCGGGCATACTCGGCCAGGTAGTCGGGCTTCGGCGCGTCGGAATTGGCGCGCCATGGGGAGGTTTCGGGCAAGGTTCGGGAATTGACCAAGGCGGGCGCCGCCGAGGCGATCATAGCCTGCCAGGAGGCCCTCAAGCGGTTGTCCGAAATCGCCCGCAAGAAATACGGGATGCTGGTGGTCGCCGCCGTGCGCGAGATCGGGAGGATCTGTTTCCAAGGGGCCAAGAGCCTCAAAATTGGCGTCTGAGCCCTGCCGCCGCAGCCGCGCTCTGCTTCATGCGCCCGCTGCACACCCCTATGGCTAGCCCATTACGCCGATCATGCCGAATATGTCGAATATGCTACCCTCGCAAGGGGGGCTTTGCTATAGTGTCGGGCAGTACAGGAACATCATCTGACCGCCATGAAATGCGAGATTTGCCATCAGGCTGAAGCCGAGACCGTCATCCGCGAGACGGTGGAAGGCGGGGTGTGCGAGCGTTTTGTCTGCCAAACTTGCGCACATCGCGGGGCGGAACCGTCCGAAGCCTCCGCCGCGTCCGCCCTCATGGTCGAGATTCTCCTGGGCGCCGCCTTCTCCCTGGCGGATAATCCGGACCGGAACACCCACGCTGAAAGAGAGAACCCCTGTCCGGCGTGCGGCATGACCCGACCGGAGTACCGCAAGCGTTCGCGGCTCGGCTGCGCGGGCTGCTACGACCATTTTGCGCGCGAGCTCCAGCCGGTGCTGCGCGACATGCACCGCGGCGACCGGCATGCGGGCAAGGTGCCGGACCGCGCGCGCCACGCCATCGCGCGCCAGCGTCTCGAAACGGCCCTGGCCGAGGCCGTCGGGCATCAGCAGTTCGAGCAGGCGGCGCGCCTGCGTGACCAGATCCGCGCACTCGAGTCCGCGCCGGACGCGCCGGCGGCAGGCGTGCGGGGGAAGCATGCGTAAGCTGCTCCAGTCGCGCCGCCGTCCGCTTCCCGCCCGCCCGCAGGAGGAGGATATCGTCCTCAGTTGCCGCGTGCGTCTCGCCCGCAACCTCGCGGGCACGCGTTTTCCCGACTGGAACGACGAGGACGGCCACTTCGGCGTGCTCGACAAGATCTTCGCCGCCATCGAGCGGTCGGGGGCGCTGCCCGCGCCGTCCATCCTCGGGGCGCGTGACAGCCCCGCCGACCCGCAGGAACTGGCCCTGCTGCACGAGCAGCATGTCGTCAGCAAGGAACTCGTCGACCGCGGGCGCGGGGGCGCGCTGATCCGGTGCAGCGAGACCGGGGCGAGCATCATGGTCAACGAGGAGGATCACCTGCGCATCCAGGTGATCCGGCCCGGCCTGGAACTGGCCTCGGCCTGGCTTCTGGCGGATCGGATCGACACCTGCCTGGAATCGGCGCTGGACTATGCCTTCTCGCCGCGGCTGGGCTACCTGACGGCGTGCCCGAGCAATGTCGGCACCGGGCTCCGCGCCAGTTTCATGGTCAACCTGCTCGGGCTGCGGCTCGCGGAGGATCTCGACGCGGCCCTGCGGGCCCTGGCCGCGCTGCGGCTGACCGTCCGTGGCGTCGACGGCGAGGGAACCGACGCGGCCGGGCACCTGTTCCAGATCTCCAACCAGGGCACGCTGGGCGAGCGGGAGGACGAGGTTGTCCAGACGCTGTCCGAGCAGGTGGGCGAACTGATCCGCCAGGAGCACTTCGCGCGCCGACGCCTGCTCCGCGACACCCCCGCCGTCGTGCACGATTGCGTGGCGCGGGCCCTCGCCATCCTGCAGCACGCGCGCATGATCGCCTCCGACGAGGCCATGGACTACCTGTCCGCCCTGCGCCTGGGCCGGCAACTACGCCTGTTGAAGAACCTGGACGTGGCACGGATCGACGCGTTGCTCCTGGGCGTGCAGCCCGTTCACCTGTCGCAGCGCTTCCACCTGGAAACGGTCGACCAGGACTGCCGGGACCGGCGGCGGGCCGACTGGCTGCGGCAGGAACTGGCGGACGTGCTCTTTCTCGCCTGAACCACCTTCCCGAACGATTCATCCACTATGCAGAACTTCACCCCACGCGCGCAGAAGGCGATCCGGCTGGCGGCCAAGGAGGCCGAGCGCTTCAACCATCCCTACATCGGCACCGAGCACCTCCTGCTGGGGCTCGTCGCCCTCGGCGAGGGCGTGGCCGTCGAGGTGCTCGAAGGCCTGGGCGTCTCGATCGAAGACATCCGCCTGGCCGTTGAGAAGGTGGTCGGGCAGGGCGACGGCCAGACGCAGGTGCTGGGCGCGCGCACCT
>CAZYRQ010000348.1:0-2784 GCA_964649455.1 uncultured Lentisphaerales bacterium | reverse complement strand
GCGGCTGATGGGCACCGTCGATGACGCCGCCGCGGATCCAGCCGCCGGGGTGGTGGCGGGAGTCGTCGTCCGCGTCCTTGAGCAAGATAACCTCGTCCTGGAAGCCGGGCCGCGCGCGCAGAATGGCGTGGGGGGCCATGCAGAGGCTGACGTCCTTCGGCAGCACCAGTGTGCGGTCGAGGCCGTAGACGCCGTCGGCCAGTTGCAGGGTGCCTCCGCCGCCAGCCACCAGCTCGGCCACCCGGGCTTGCAGCTCGTCGGTACGATTGGGGGTGTGTTGTGTGCTCATTGGGGGCTCCTGCGCTTGCTACGCTACGCGATTGAGTGAAGTTTTAGCGCCTTTGCGCGCCTCATGCAAGAACATGCACCTTCAGCCGCCGCGCCAGGGTGGTCCGGCGCTCGCGCACCTCGTTGTTGCGGACCGCCAGGTGGATGGCCTTGGACGAGCCGACGATACAGACCAGCTTGCGCGCCCGCGTGACCGCCGTGTAGAGCAGGTTGCGCTGCAGCAGCTTGAAGTGCTGCGTCGCCAGGACGATCACCACGGCGGGGTACTCGCTGCCCTGCGACTTGTGGATCGTGCAGGCGTAGGCATGCACGATCTCGTCCAGCTCGTTGCCGTCGTAGGTGACCGGACGCCCGTCGAACAGGATCACCAGCCGCCGTTCCTCTTCGTCGACGGCCTCGACGAAACCGATGTCGCCGTTGAAGACGTCCTTGTCGTAGTTGTTGCGCATCTGCATGACGCGGTCGCCCTTGCGGAAGCGGCTGTTGCCGCGCGTCAGCGCGGGCCCCGCGCCGTTGAGGCTCTGCTGCAGCACCGCGTTGAGGTTATCGGCCCCCAGTTGATTGCGCCGCATCGGGGTCAGCACCTGGATGTCGGCCAGCGGATCGAACTTGAAATGGCGCGGGATGCGGTGCGTTACGAGCTCGCAGACGCGCGCGATGACCTGCTCGGGGTCGCTCGTCTCGATGAGGAAGAAGTCGCTGCCGGGACCGCCGTTCTCGAGCCGCTCGCCGTGGTTGATGTGGTGGGCGTTGCGGACGATCAGCCCGCTGGCGTCCTGGCGGAAGATCGTGTCGAGCCGCCGGCAGGGGATGGCGCCGGAGGCGATGGCGTCGCGCAGCACATTGCCGGGGCCGACGCTGGGGAGCTGGTCGATGTCGCCCACCAGCACCACGCGGGCCGGATCGGGCACCGCCTGCAGGAACTGGTCCATCAGGCGGATGTCGATCATCGAGGTCTCGTCGAGGATCAGGCAGTCGGCCTCCAGCGGGTTGCCGGCGTTGTGCTCGAAGTCGTGGATCGCCGGCAGGTAGCGCAGCAGGCGGTGCAGGGTCTGGGCCTCCTGTCCGGTCGCCTCGGACATGCGCTTGGCGGCGCGGCCGGTCGGCGCCGCCAGGCGCAGCCGGAGCCGGCGCGCGCCGAAGATCTCCGTCAGCGCGCGGATGATCGTCGTCTTGCCGACGCCCGGGCCGCCGGTGATGATGGCGACCTTGTCGTCGAGGGCGGTCCGCAGCGCCTGGCGCTGGGCGTCGGCCAGCGTCAGGCCCATCTTGCGCTCGGCCCAGGCCAGCGCCTTCTCCGCGTCGATCGGGGGGTGGCCGAGGGGCGTCGCCAGCAGGGCCTTGAGCTTGGCCGCCACACGGGTCTCGGCGTCGTGCAGCGCCCGGGGATAGATGCGATCCTCCTCACGGGCCAGCGCGCCGCTCTCCACCTGCGCCTTGAGGGCGTCGGCCAGGATCTCGACCGAGATGCCGAGCATCTCCTGCGCCTGCAGAAGCAGTTCGGCATCGGCGCAGAAGCAGTGGCCCTCGTCGGCCTGCGTCTGGAGCAAGTGGAGCAGGCCGGCGCGGGCGCGCTCGGGCGAGTCGTGCGGGATGCCGATGCGCAGGGCGATCGCGTCGGCGCTCTTGAAGCCGATGCCCCAGACGTCCTCGCAGAGGCGGTAGGGGTTCTGCTTCACCACGCCGATGGCGTCGTTGCCGTACTGGCGGAAGATGCGCGCCGCCTGCCCCGTTCCGACGCCGTGCGACTGGAGGAAGATCATCACGTCGCGGATGCCCCGCTGCTCGATCCACGACTCCTTGATGCGCTGGCGGCGGACGCGCCCGATGCCCTCGACCTCCTCGAGACGGGCCGACTCCTTCTCGATGACCTGCAGCGTGTCGGTGCCGAAATGCGCGACGATGCGCGCGGCATGCACCTTGCCGATGCCGCGGATCAGGCCGCTGGCCAGGAAGCGGCGCAACCCCTCGGCCGAGGTCGGGGCGATGCAGGTGAGCGCGTCGGCCTGGAACTGCCGGCCGAACTGCGGGTGCTGGTTCCAACGGCCGCGGGCGGTCAGTTCCTCGCCGACCCAGATCGCGGCGCTCGTGCCGACGACGGTGACCGGTTCGCCGCGTCCCTCGGCCGGGCGGACCGAGCAGATGGTGTAGCCGGTCTCGTCGTTGCGGAAGACGATCGATTCGACCGTGCCCGAGACCTCGGTGACCTCGCCGCCGGCTGGCGGCGGCGGGATGCGTGACGGCTGGAAGGGACGGGCCATGACTACGGCGCGACCAGTTCGGCGAGGAAGAGCCCGCAGAATCGCAGGGCCTGCTGGAACTGCGCCAGCGAGAAGGACTCGTTGGGTGCGTGGATGTGGTCGGCTTCGCTGCCGAAGCCGACGAGCAGCGGCGCGGCGCCCGTCTGCTCCCGCAGCGCGGCGACGACCGGGATGGAGGCCCCCTCCCAGAGAAAGACGGGCGGCTCGCCGGCCATGCGCTCCAGCACGCCGGCGG
>CAZYRQ010000347.1:0-2792 GCA_964649455.1 uncultured Lentisphaerales bacterium | reverse complement strand
GCTTGCGTTTCGAGACCGTCTCGAGGTAGCGCGTGCCGCGCGCGGTGGTGCCGAGCCGGCCCAGCCCGGGCACCCAGCGGACGAAGAGCATGGCGCGCAGGAGGGGCCCGCGGAAGCCGGCCCAGCTCGCGCCGGTCCAGCAGGGCTGGCCTGCGGGGCCCAGTGCGGGGCTCCAGCCGATGAGCGAGCGACGTCCAGAGACGAGACGCACGATCCAGACGATGTTGGTGTCGGCCGACCACTCCTCCACCTTGCGCACGCCGGCCCCCTGCAGCGTGCGGACGAGCAGCGGGTTGTCGAAGCGTTCGCGCCAGACGCGCGAGAGGCTGAGGTGCTCGCTGACGAAGGGGCTGTTGGCCGGCATGGCGCGGAAGGCGCGGTCGCGCCGCTCGGGCGCCAGGCCCGGCCAGAGGAGCGCCAGCAGCACGAGGGCGCCGATGACGAGGCGCAGCGGGCGCGCGCGCCGCCGGGACGGCGGGCGTGGGGACGTAGAGTCGTTATCGGAAATGCTCATGGGAAGTATCGCCTTCGCCCGCTCAGGTCTGCAGGGAGCCGGTCAGTTCGGACACGGACGCCATGTGGTGGCGGATCAGGTAGTCGCGGATGCCGTCGATCACGCGCAGGGGGGTCATCGGGTCGATGAAGTTGGCCGTACCGACAGCGACGGCCGTGGCCCCGGCGATCAGGAAGGCGATGGCCTCGCGCGCCCCGGTGATGCCGCCCATGGCGATGATCGGCGCCTTAACGGCCTGCGCGGCGTCGTAGACGTGCTTGAGGGCCACCGGATGGATGGCCGCGCCGGAAAGTCCGCCGGTGCGGTTGGCGAGCACCGGGCGGCGGCGCTCGATGTCGATCGCCATGGCCGGCAGGGTGTTGATCAGCGAGAGGGCGTCGGCGCCGGCCTCGACGGCCGCGCGCGCGAAGGGCCCCATGGCCGGCACGTTGGGGGCGAGCTTGGGGATCACGGGCAGCCGCGTGCGGCGGCGCACGGCGGCGACGACCGCGGCCATCGTCGCGGGATCGGTGCCGAAGGAGGATCCGCCGGCCTTGACGTTGGGGCAGGAGACGTTGATCTCGAGCGCCGCGACGCCCGGCGCGTCGCTGAGGCGCGCGGCGACCTCGGCGTATTCGTCGAGGGTGGTGCCCCAGATGTTGACGATCACCGGCACGCCGAATTCCCGGAGGCGCGGCAGGTACTGCTCGATGAAGCCGGCCACGCCGGGCCCCTGCAGGCCGATCGCGTTGAGCATGCCGCCCGGCACCTCGACATGGCGCGGCAGGGGATTGCCGGGCCAGGGATCGAGCCGGATGCCCTTGACCGTGATGGCGCCGAGCCGGCGCACATCGATCCAGTCGGCATACTCGACGCCGTAGCCGAAGGTGCCCGAGGCGACGGTGACGGGGTTGCGCATGGCGAGCCCGCCGACATTGACCGCCAGTTCCGGTGCCGCGGGAGCGTTCATGCCGGCTCCTCCCAGACGATCTCGCGCGCCTCGAAGACCGGGCCGTCCTTGCAGACGCGGGCGAGGCGCGTGCCGCCCTCCGGGGTGCGCAGCTTCTGGACGCAGGCGAGGCAGGCGCCGATGCCGCAGACCATGTGGTGGTCGAGCGAGAGCCAGGCGCGGCAGCCGGTGGCGAGGGCGCGCGCGCCGACCGCGCGCAGCATGCCGTCGGGGCCGCAGGCGAAGAGTTCCGGCGCCGCGGCCGCGTCCTCGATGTGGCGGTTGAGCAGCGCCGTGACGTAGCCCCGCGTGCCGCGCGAGCCGTCCTCGGTGGCAACCTCGACCGGCCAGCCGAGGGCCTCGAAATCCTGGATGCAGAGCACATCCTCCGCGCGGCGCCCGCCCAGCAGGACGACACCCTTGCGTGGCAGGCGCGAGGCGAGGAAGACGAGCGGGGCGACGCCGTAGCCGCCACCGACCAGCACCGGCTTCGCCGCCCTGCCGGTCAGCGGAAATCCGTTGCCGAGGGGACCCATCAGGCTGACGGTGGCGCCTTCCCGCAGGGCGGCGAGCGCTTCGGTGCCGCGTCCCACGCGCTTGTAGAGGATCGAGAGTCCGTCGGTATCCGCGCGGTAGATGCTGAAGGGGCGACGCAGGGCAGTGGACTCGAGACCGGGGATGCGCAGATGGACGAACTGGCCGGGGCACGCGGCCTCTGCAAGGGCGGGCGCCTGCAGACGGAGCAGGCGGTAGTCGCCGGTCATTGGCGCGTGATCGAGTATGATGGCGTCGCAGATGGGCATGGGACGTAGTGTGCGGTTTTTCCGGGAAGGGGTCAAGGCGGCGATTCAACGCCGTAAAATCGCCGAGGAGAATGGGTTCAGGGTTGAGGGTTCAGGCGCGCCAATGGCGACCGTCACCGCCAGTTGGATCACGCAGGAGAAACCACGTTGTCGTGAGCGTTGTCGTCTTTCGCGGATGACGCGGAAGGAGTGGGTGATCGATGGAATCGAGAGAACCGAGCGCATCGATTCCAGCGACTCCATCGACTCTCGCGATTCCCTCGACCACCACTCGACTCGTCTCTGCGCCTCCACCGTTAAATAGAAACCGCGCCCACGGTATGACCGGGGCGCGGCAGAGTATGGGACAGGGACGGCGCCTACTACCGGGCGTACTTCCTGCGCTTGTGGTAGTGCGTGTGGAGCAGCTTGTGGGCCTTCTTGCCGTTCGGCTCCCCGAGATAGTCGGCGTAGACCTTCTGGATGTCGGGGTTGTGGTGCGAGCAGCGCAGAACCGAGCGCTCGTCGTCGTTGTAGATGCCGAGCGTGCGCTTGGCGCGGATGGCGT
>CAZYRQ010000346.1:0-2802 GCA_964649455.1 uncultured Lentisphaerales bacterium | reverse complement strand
TGTGACGCTGGCGGCGGTCGTCGCCGGGGCGGCGCCCGGCAGCACGCCGACCTACACCTGGACAACGAACAACGCGCCGGCGGGCACCTCTGCGACCCTGCCTCTTTCGCTAAGCAACCCCGGCTACTACACGGTCGGCCTGACGGTGAATGACGGCGCGGCCACCGCCAGTGTGGTGCGTACCAATCTGCTCTACGTCGTGCCGCCGGTGCTCTATGTGGCTGCGGGCAATGCCGGCGCGGCCTTTCCCTTCGCCACCCCCGCGACGGCCGCGGCGGCCATCCAGACCGCAGTCGATGCCGCGCGCGACGGGTGCGTAGTCGAGGTCGGCCCCGGCAACTATGGTTTGAACGCCTCGATCATGCTCGACAAGCCGATCGAGCTCCGCACACAGGCGGGACCGGCCCAGACGCGGCTCTATAAGACGATTTCAGATGTGGTCATGCTGCAGCTTGGCCATACGCGGGCGCGTTTCCAAGGGTTCGACTTCGATGGCGGACGGCCGACCGTGGTTCGGATCTGGGGCAACGGCGGCATGGTCAGTAACTGCTACATCCGCAATGGTTTCTACACATCCGGCAGTGGCGTCGGCCTGCGGGCGCAAGCGGGCTTGGTGACGCATTGCCTGATCAGCGGCAACAATTGCAACAACAGTGGTGCGGGGGTCGGCGCGTACCTGGAGGGCACGGTTGTCGTTGAGAACTGCCTGATCACGAACAACTTCTCCACGGCGGCCAGCACGAAAGGCTGTATCTATCTGAAGAACAACGCCGTCATCCGCAACTGCACGATCGTCGGGAACCGGGCGACCAACGGTGGCGGAGTCTATACTGACAATGGCGGTCTGGTGGAAAACTGCATCATCCGCGACAATGTCATCTCCGGCGTCTCCGGCCCGGGTGATCCCGACTGGTACAATGTCGGCACGGCGGCCATCTACCGCAACAACTGCACGCCGGTCGATATCGGGACGGACTGCGTAACGGCCCTGCCGAACTTCCTCGATGCCGCCAACGGCGACTATCGGCTCTCACCGGGCTCACTCTGTGTCGATGCCGGACGGGAGGACGATGTCGTCGCCACGACCGACTATTTCGGCCATCCGCGGATTTCGGGCGAGACCGTGGATATCGGCTGCCATGAGGTCGTGATCACGGGGCCCTCCTGCGATATCCTGGCCGACCGACTCGCCGTGCTTGAGGGTCAGTCGGTCACGCTGACGGCTGTGTCCATCGGTTTCCCGCCGGAAGCGGAACTGGCCTACGCCTGGGATTTCGACGGCGATGAGGTCAGCGATGCGACGGGGGCGAGTGTGACGCGCCTCTTCCCGAATGGGCGCACGACGGTCGCGCTGACCGTCACGGACGGCACGACAAGCGTGTCGGTCGAAAAACCCGGACTCTTGATGGTCTCTCCGCTCAATCTCTATGTGTTGCCGGAAAACGCGCTGGCGGCATTCCCCTTCGACAGTTGGGCGCAGGCCGCCACCAACATCCAGGAGGCGATCGACACGGCGCTGGATGGCTCAACCATCTGGGTCGGCACTGGCAGTTATTTCCTCAAGAATCGGCTCAACCTGATGAAGGGCACGCTCCTGCGCAGCGTGACGGGCCGACCGGACACGGTGCATGTCGTCCAGAACGGCACTGCGGCCGACGGACGCGTCCTGTATGTCGCCCATCCCACGGCGATGGTTCAGGGTCTCACCCTGCGCAACGGCGTGGGCGGAGTCATGATGGATCGCGCTGGCGGTACACTGGTCGATCTGGTGATCTCGAACAACACCTTCGGCGCCGGGGGCGGCACGGGCGCCGGACTGCTGATCTATGCCGGGGCCGTGCGGCGCTGCATCATCGCCAACAACCGCATGACATCAAATTCATCGGTCGCCGGCGTCGCCATTCCGGCGAAAGTCGGGGCTGAAGATCCACCGGTGCTGATCGAGAACTGCCTGATCGTGAGCAACGCCAGCACCTCGACCAGCGGCACGATCGGCGCCGTGCATGCCCAGAACGGCACGCTCCGCAACTGCACGATCGTCGGCAACGTGGCCTCCAACGCCGCCTCTGCCGGCGGGGTGCAGGCGACGAGCGCCGCCTTGATCGAAAACTGCATCATTACGGACAACATCAATCGGCAAGCCCCCGCGCTCGCCAACTGGGGCGGGACGGCCGCCTCGTTCCAGTACACCTGCGCCACACCCGATCTGGGCGGCACGGGTAACCGCACGGACGATCCGAAGTTCGTCGATCCCGCGGCGGGCGATTTCCGGCTGCAGGCCGGCTCGCCGTGCGTCAACACGGGGCTGACGCAGGCGGGGATGGCGGCGGAGACCGACCTGAGCGGCGGCCGCCGCGTCTGGCAGCGGTTTGTCGATCTCGGCGCCATCGAGTACATGCCGCCCTCCGGCGCCTTGCTTCTGGTGAGGTAGCCTCATCCGGTCGGGACGGAGCCCGACCCTCCAGTTTCTTAGAATGACCTTTGTTTTCAATGATGGAGGGACGACCTCCGTGTCGTCCGGCGTCTGAAAAGAGGCCAAATTGAGAATTGCGGCAACGGAATGCTACCCGATTGTGACCGATGCGCGGAGTGTGGTATCCTGCCGGCAGCATTGAGCGACGGACGCCGGCGACGGCACAGGGAGCAACCGCATGTATGCCATCAGGATTGACGAAACCAAGCGCCTCATCTGGTCGGAAGTGCCGGAGCCGCAGCCCCGGCCCGACGAGGTGCTGATCGAGGTGCGGGCCGCCGCGCTCAACCGCGCGGATCTGCTGCAGCGCGAGGGCAACTACCCGCCGC
>CAZYRQ010000345.1:0-2815 GCA_964649455.1 uncultured Lentisphaerales bacterium | reverse complement strand
TCCTGCTCCGCTACCTGGCCACCGCCCTCGTCGGCACCCTGCTGATCTACTACGGCCTGCCGCAGCTCAAGCCCCTGCTGCCCGAGGTGTTCCGCGCCATGGGCCCGACGGCACCGCGCGACTCGGCCCCCGCCGGCGCGCCATCCATGGCGGCACACCGCAGACCGCAGCCGTGGCCCGCCAGCGCGGAACCGGAGGCGCTGTCGGCGTCCCCTTCCGTCAGCCTGCCCGCGGAGGATGCCATGTCCACCCCGGGAACAAGCGTGGCGGTGGAAACCGCCACGAACGGGACGCCCGCGGCGCCGCCTGCTGTTCCGGTGCCGCCACCCGGGCCGGAAGTCATCACGCAACTCGGCTACACCCCCTCCACCCAGCGCATCCGCGCCTCGGGCACGGATATTACCCATTGGGGGGTCACGCTGCAACATGCGCCGTTTTTCGAGAAGGACGGCAAACGGCGCGCGGAGGTGCTTCCGGGCGGCACGCTGGTCGAGCAGACCGCCGCCACGACCTCCTCGAAGGGCGAGATGGCCCTCTGCCGCATCTGGCGTGGATCGGGCTGGGCCGGCCCCTTCCTGGTCGCCACGGCCGACCTCGTCCGCTTTCCCGGCGGGCGCGACGAGGTGGATGCCGACGAGCTCGAGGTGCTGCTGCGCTATGCCGAGCTCAACGCGCGCGCCGAAGAGCGCAGGAAGGAACTGACGCGCCTCAGCGTCGATGCCAATCCCCATGCCGCGCCGCTGCGCCGGCTCAAGGAGGCGTACGATGCGGCCCGGACCGATGCCGAGCGGCTGACACGGGAACGCGACACGGCCCGGGGCGCGGAGCGGATCCGGCTCGGGGATGAACTGCGGCGCGTGAAGGATCAGGAACCGCGGATGCGGCGCGAGCTGGAGTCCCTCGCCCGGCAGTACGAGGCGTGGAAGTCGAGCCACGCCGCGCCCGCCGCCGCCCCCGAGCAGGATGCGCAACTGCAGGCGATCCTGGCGCAGATGCAGGCGCTGCGGCCCCGGCTCGGCAACTTCGGCATGTAGGGCGGGGACGCGCCGCGCCGCCGTGCGCGGGGAGATCAACGACCGCGAAACCATGGGCACAACGCGTACAGATCAAGCGGACGAGACGCGGGCGCTGCGCGGCCACTGGGTACCCTTCGCCGTCTGGGCGGGCGTCCTCCTGCTGCTGCAGGCCGCAGCAACAATCTGGACGCTGCCGCGCGGGATCCACCCAGTCAGCTATGCGGTCAAGTCGCTGGTCTGCGCCGGCTTGCTGCTCTATTACCGGCCCTGGCGCGGCCAGCCCGGCCTGCGCGCGGCGGAGTGGGGGCCGGCCCTGCTGGCCGGCCTGCTGGTCGCCGTGCTATGGATCGCCCCCGAGACGCCGCTGGCCGGGCGCCGCTGGCCCGGCCTGCAGGCCTTCTACTACCGCTGGCTGGTCTTCCCGCCGGGACGCTTCCCCGCGTACTTCGATCCCGCGGTGTTTCCCGCCCTGCCGTTCAACCACCTCTCGCTGGCCTTCTCGCCGTCCGAGGCGGGCTGGGAGCTCGTAGCGCTGAAGCTGCTCGGCTCGGTCGGCGTCATCGCCGTGATCGAGGAGTACTTCTTCCGGGGCTTCCTCTACCGCTGGATCCAGGGGACGCGCCAGGCGGTGGCAGCCCCCATCGCCTTCGATGCTGCCGCCTTCTGGTCGGTGGCGATCCTCTTCGGCCTCGAACACGACCGTTGGCTGGCGGGGATGTTGGCCGGCCTCGTCTACGGCGGCCTCGCCGCCTGGACCGGGCGGCTCGCGCCGGCGGTGATGGCGCATGTGGCCACCAACCTGCTGCTGGGACTCTATGTTATCGCGTCGGGGCAGTATGGATTCTGGTAGAAAGGCTGAGCGTGCACAGGGAGATCATCAAATGGCAGAAGCCAGGTTGAACCGGGATTATGCGCGGCGGATGCTGGGGGTGGCGCTGCTGATGGCCGCGCTGGCCGCCTGGTCGCTCTACGACGGGCTCGCCGGCTGGCCCCGGCTGAACGCCCGCATGGCGGCCGCCCGGCCGACGCTGCTGGCAACCAATCTGACCGCCGAGGCCTGGCTCGATGGCGAAACGCCCGACGAACGGCCGCTCCACCGGGTCTTTGCCGCGCAGGGGCTGACACCCCCGCGCAAGCTAGTCCGGAAGATGGGCGAACTACGTTTGCCGCCGCGGCCGGACGATCTGGAACCGGCGTTAACCGGTCAGCGCGCAGCGGTGCGCCACCTGCTGGAGGCGCCGCTTTATACGGCGGAGGATCTGCGCACCCAGTTCATCCAGGCGGGTCTCACGCTGCTGCTGGCGCTGGCGGCCGCAGGCCTCGTCGCCGTCAAGCGCGGGCGGGTCTTTATCGTCGACGAGGCGGGGCTGCACGGCAGCGGGTTCCGCGGCAGCCGGACGTGGTCTGAACTGGCGGCGGTCGATTGGCGGCGCTGGGACGAAAAGGGGATCTTCGTGCTGACCTTCGCCTCGGGTGCCGCGGTGCGCTGCGACGGCTGGCACTTCGAGGGCATGCCCGGTATCGCCGCAGAGATCGGGAAACAGCGTCCCGACCTCGCGCCGCCGCAACCGCCGGCCGCCGGGGGGTGAGAGGTCGGAGTTCAGGGGACACGGAGTTCAAAGGGTGCTGAGTACAACCACAAGGGTGTTGACGGAAGGTCGGACATCGTGTAAAACATGTGCTGTTTTCTTTCCCCGGAAAACAGGAATGCACCTTCGCAGGCGCCCCTTCCTCAAACTTTTGATGGCGAGGTAGCTCAGCTGGTAGAGCAGCGGACTGAAAATCCGCGTGTCGTGGGT
>CAZYRQ010000344.1:0-2840 GCA_964649455.1 uncultured Lentisphaerales bacterium | reverse complement strand
GGAGGGGCGGGATCATGCCGACGACCGCGAGCAGGGCCGTCAGGAGCAGCATGACTAGCAACTGCAAACGGAAGGGCCGCACGAAGGGCATGACCTTCTGGAGGGCTGATTTCCGGGGCGGTGCGGCCACGTAAAGACTTCCTCGCCAAGCCGTCCCGGCGGTTCAGAGGTCGAAGAGGCTCCGCCAGATGGAGGAGCGTCCGACCAGGATCTGCGCGTCGGCGGTCGCTCCCGGAGGCACCGGCGCGCGGCCGGGATCGTAGGGACAGTAGATCACCCGGTAGGTCTGGCCGCCTTCCGTCTGGATCGCGTCGCGGATCGAGCCGACGCGGCCCTGCAGCCAATGGCGCCGGAGCACCGACGTGCTGGTGCGCAACCGGGCGCGCACCGGCTGGCCGACGGCGACGCGCGTGGCGTAGCGTTCGGGCACCCGGAGCCGCAGCACCTGCTCGTCGCCGCCGAAGATCTCGTAGAGCACCATGTCGGGATGCACCACCTCGCCGCCGTAGAACGTGTGCCGCAGCACGCGGCCGTCGACCGGCGCCCGGATGGTCCGGGCGTCGAGGCTGGCCTGCGCGCGCGCCACGATCTTCTGGCGCGTGAGCAGGGTCTGGCGGAGCACCGCCAGCTGACGCTGCGCCAGCCGGAAGTCGGTCTCGCCCAGGCGCTTGAATTCCACCTCGGCCAGCCGGACCTTGAGGGTGTCCTCCATCACGTCGCGGCTCGAGGCCAGCCCCTTCTCCAGGAGCTGCAGGGTGATCCCGAGCCGCTTGCGGGCGTAGTCGAGCGTGATCGCCGCCACCTCGATGCGGTTGGTCCGCTCCCGGTGCTGCTCGGTCAGCTCCGCCTCGCGGAAGGCGAGCTCGGCGGCACAGCGCTCGACTTCGCTCTCGGCCTCCGCGACCTGGGCGCGTTCGGCGGCATCGTCGAGCCGCACGAGCACATCCCCCGCGACGACGTGCTCCCCCGAGCCGCGCTCGATGGTCAACACCTTGCCGACGACCGGCGCACGCACCTCGGCATACGAGGAGGTCGTCGCGTAGCCCGACGCCGGCACGCGGCGCGGCACCTGGATGAACTGCCCCAGCGCCCAGACGGCCAGCGACACGAACACCGTCCAGAACAGGACGCGGTGGCGCAGCGAGCGCTTCTCCCGACGGGTGGCGGGCGGCTTCTCGCCGCGGGTGCTCCGATACTCTCCCATGTCAAGACTCCCGGATCACTTGGACTCGCCGTGGCTGCCCTGGCGGCGTTTCTCGCGCAGGTAGTCCTTCGCCAGCATGCGGATGCCCTCGCTCTCGTCTTCGTAGCGCTTCACGCAGAGGGTGCAGTCCGTGCAGGACCGCTCGTAGCAGTTGCGGTGCACGCGCGCGGGGTACATCTTGCGGAAGGCCTCGTAGCAGTCGTCGCTGCAGAAGCAGTAGCGCTCCTGCGTCGCGCCGAAGGCGACCTGCACCATGTGGAACCCGTCCGCGTCCGGATCGCAGACCTGGCTGCACCAGCCGCAATCGATCGTCAGGTGCTCCAGCACCTCGCGGTTCCGCTGCTGCAGCTCGTCTTCCGTCCAGTTGTACTCCACCCAGCCGACGGTCTCCGTGTTCAGCCGCGCGACGACCGCGTCGTTGCGCAGGACCAGGAGGGTGCCGTCCTTCAGGATGTAGCCCCGCTCGCCCTCGATGACCTCCCCGGTCCGCAGGAGGTGGACACGGACATTGCCCTGGCGCGGCGTGTCGTAGGCGTTCCAGCCGCAACTGTCGCAGACCGAGGCGAAGAGGTGCTGGCGCAGGTGGTCGCCGCACTGCGGACAGCGCCCGTGCTGGATGACGTGCAACCGCTTGAGCGAGGCTTCCGCAGCCAGACGAAGCTGGCGTTTGGCCTCGCGCTCGATCTCGCCACCCTCGGCGCTGTCGGGCGACTCGAGGATCTGGCGGTCGATCTCCAGCCGCTCGCGCTGCTCGTCCTGCAGCACGCCTTCGCGCAGCAGATCCTGCGCCGAGCTGGCCGCCGCCTCGCTGCCACCGGTGGGCAAATGTTTGCGGAGCAGTTCAAGGAGACGGGCGGAAAGCGCCATGGTCGACCTCCGGAGGAAGCAGGGGCACGCCGGCGGCGTGCAACAGATCGAGACACCCGATAATCGTGTCGAGCGCCGCCAGGTTGGCGCGCCGCTCGGCCGTCGTCAAATCCTTCTGCGCGTCGAGGACGTTGCGGCTGCGGCCCTCGCCCAGGCGCATCCGCTCCGCTTCCGCGTCCAGCGCGCGCCGCGCATCCTCGACCGCGCGGTCGACCAGGCCGAGCCGGTCGCGGGCCGCCGCCAGCGAGGCCCGGGCCTGCGCCTGCGCGGCCGCGATCTCCAGCCCGATCCGCCGCTGCTCGGCGCGTGCGGCTGCGGTCTCCGCCGCCTGGGCGCGAACCGCCGCCTGCTCGGCGTCGAAGGTAAACGGGCGACTCCAGACCAGGGCCACCTCGACGCCCGCCCGGTTGTCGCTCAACAGGTTGTCGCGGCCCAGTCCACCATCCGCGTCCTCGCCCTGGTAGCCGACACCAGCCACGAGCGCGAGGCTGGCGCGCGTCTGCTCCTCCCGCGCGAAGCCCCGTTGTTCAGCCGCCCGCACGGTCTCCGCCGCCTCGCGCAGCTCCGCCCGGGGCTCCGCCAGGGCCATCAGGCGGACGACGTCGCCGGTCGCGCCCAGGGCGGCCCACGCGCGGAGCGCCGCCGGTCCGTCCGCCGGTGCCTCGGGCAGCAGGCCCCCGAGCACTTCCGCCAAACTGTGGCCCGCGTTGGATCGCGCGGCCTGCGCCTGGCGCAGCTCCTCCTGGCGGAACGAGACCTCCATCTGCGC
>CAZYRQ010000343.1:0-2844 GCA_964649455.1 uncultured Lentisphaerales bacterium | reverse complement strand
GGCGAGATGGAGGGGATGAAGCGCGATCTCGCCGAGATGAAAGCCGACGGGTCGGTAGTCGGGATTCCGGGGTCCGGAGTCGGCGAATGAAGATCGAGATCAAGATCGCGGGCCTGGCTAAGCTGGATGCGGCGCTCCCGATGATGCGCCAGCGGCTCGCGAGGACGCTCGCCCTCCAGGCGGGGTGCCGCTCGCCGCTTGATGTTTCAAGATGGAGGGCGAGCGTCCTCGCGAGCCGTCTCCGTGCCGGTTGCGTGCGTGAACGATCGCTGGGGCACCGCCATCTCTCGCAGATCAGGGGCAGGCACGCCGGGCTTGACGCCGGCGCGCGGCGGGCCTACGCTGACTCACGACTAACGACTCACGATTGACGGACGCCACGCCATGACACCATTTGGAGCTCAAGGGAGGAACGCTGACATGACACGCGACGAATGGATCGACCAGACCACCGAGCTTGAAACGACGATGCCCGATCAGGACGACGCGGCGCACCGCGAGCTGCGGAGGCAGATGTGGCGCCGCCTCCTGGATATCCGCGAGTTTCTGTACGAGGGCAGGCCGGAACCGGCGGCCGACTGGAAGCCGACGGTGCCGGACCTGACCGAGGCCGAGAAGGAGGCGCAGCGCGTCAAGGCGGACGAGTGGTTTTCCGGCGAGATGGAGGGGATGAAGCGCGATCTCGCCGAGATGAAAGCCGACGGGTCGGGAGTCGGGAGTCCGGAGTCCGGAGTCGGCGAATGAAGATCGAGATCAAGATCGCGGATTTGGCTAAGCTGGATGCGGCGCTTCAGACCGTCGCCGGCGACGTGGCGCGTCTGGCGGTCGCCGGGGAGCAGGTCGAGGTGCTGCGGCAGATCGCCGAGCAGAACTTCCGCACCGAGGCCGGGCGTCCGGCGCCGTGGCCGCCGCTGGCGGAATCGACGATAGCCGGGTTCTCGGACGCGCGGCGCCAGGCTCAGGCCAGGCGCGAGAAGCAGGCCGCGAGGCTCGGCAAGGGCCGCGCCGATCCGCGCCCGCTGATCGACAACGCGGTGCTGATGCGCAGCCGCTCGGTGCAGAACGCCACGCCGCTCGGTGCGGAGCTGGTGAGCTCCACGGACTATGCCGGCTACCACCAGTTCGGCTCGGTGAAGCGGCCGGGGCGACCGCCGGCGCGGCCGTTCGTGCCGGTGACGGGCGCCTGGGGCGGCGAGTTGGCGCCCACGCCCGCGGCCGAGAAGCGCATGCGGCGCGCCGGCGAGGACGCGCTGCGCGCCGCGGCGGAGCGCGCCGGGTTCAAGGTCGGGCGCTAGCACGCTGGAGTCCGCCGTCCCCGGCGGGATAGTGCGGCGCTGGGGACAGTGAATTTGCGGCACCGCGCAAGGCGCTGGCCACGAGAATGAGTTGCTTGATACCGGCTTAATATCGAACGGAGCGACTGGTGCGAGCAGGTGGAGCCGGAGGAGATCGCGCGGCGGCGGGCGGCGTTCAGGCGGGCGTTCGAGGGGGGCGGCGCAAACGCGGCGGGCGTTCGAGATGCGGCACTGGCGGGCGATGCAGCGCTGACCGATCCTGAAGGAGGTCTTCCCCGCCAAGGAGGCGGGGCGGGCTAGACGGGGCTCGCGGCAAGGGGGCGGTAGAGGGCGGGGCGGGGGCGGGAAGGGGTGAGGGAGGGCGGTGAAGGCCTCGTAATAGCGGTTAAAGAATCAGGCGAGTATCGTTCCGATTCGCCGAACCGCCGCTCCTTCATCTCCCGCAGACCATAGGCGCTTTCGTCGCGATGGGGCTGGGCGGGATTACCGATCCAGTAGAGCGTGCCGTCGACTACGCACGCAACTCCTCCTTGTCGGCCGAATGTTGATTTTCCACCTATGGTATGGACTCCTTCACCACGATCCAAGGCAAGCGGTACTGTGTACGCGTTGCGCGGCGCGTTATAGGGCTTGTCCTGAGCCCCACCGGGGGCGGAGGGCCGACTGCCAACTGCCAACTGCCAACTGTTCTCCCCTGCTATTAACAACGAATTCGCTGAAACTCCCTACATTTTCAGCGATGTATTTTGGCTGCCGCGGCGGATTCCGAGTGAGGTAAACGGCCCGGCTCAGGCTTTCCGTCCGATATCGGGCTGTTTTGGGGCAGACTCCACCGTCACCGTCCTGTCGTCGGCGGTTATCGGAGAATCGGCGTCCGGCCTGGATAAGCAAGTCGGCCAGATTCGCCTTCAAATCGCGGTCGAGCTGCCGTTGCAGCCGGGTGGAATCCGGTGGCGGTGCGGGGGATCGTCCTTGCGACGGCGGCCGCGTCTGCCGCGCCTGGGCTTGGGTGGCGGCTTCGGTTTGGCCCCGGCCTTCTCGCGGGCGTGGATGGCGGTGGCGTCGCGGCTGATGTGTCCGGCGATCTTCCCGCCGTAGTGGGTTTCGATCAACGCCTCGTGAATCTTCTGCGGCCGACCATCGCGAGCGAAGGCGTCGAATTTCGTCCTCCAGCATGGGGAAAAGCCATGACTGGATGTTGCGCCACAACTGGCCCATCGGGGTTCGGGGTCGTGCGATCTGCATGCGCGGTTGTCTCCCTTGTGCGTGTCCACATCCGGTCTTTCGGGTGACAAACCCTATATAAAATATTGCGCTGCAACAATCTACAACTAATTTTGGTGGAGGGGAAGGGGTAGACAAACGCTCCGAAATGTGGGATAATTTTCTTGTTCGTTTTTGGGCGCGGTATGGTGCCGTGCCGAAAACAACGGGGTGTAGGCTGGGGCGTCCGGTTGGCCCATGGTGGGCAGCGGGGGTCTTCAACTGACAAAGCGCCCCGGTCGCAAGCCGGTCTGTGCGTCCATACAGGCAGACAGGCCGGTAGGCG